>JBKJSU010000570.1:0-2884 GCA_046594415.1 Casimicrobiaceae bacterium
GCCGGATGCCGTGCTGATCGCCGCGGTCGGCGGGCCTGCGGTGCTGCCGCAGGCCACGTTGTTCGACCAGGGCTACAAAAGCCGCGTTTACCAGACGCACGCCGTGGCCACCGAGGACTTCATCAAGCTGGGCAAGGAAAAGGTCGAGGGCACGGTGCTCGCCGCCGGGCCGATGCTCGTCATCGACGAAATTCCTGACAGCAATCCCACCAAGAAAGTGGCGCAGGGCTACATTGCGGTGTACGAAAAACAATTTGGCAGCAAGCCCGCGACCTTCGGCGCCAATACCTGGGACGGCGGGCTGTTGCTGGAGCGCGCCATTCCCGTGGCCTTGAAGGTGGGCAAGCCCGGCACCGAAGCCTTCCGTTCGGCCTTGCGCGACGCACTTGAGCAATCGCGCGAACTCGTCGGCACGCAGGGCGTGTTCAACATGTCGGCCACCAACCACAACGGCATGGACGAGCGTGCCCGCGTGCTGGTGACCGTGCGCGATGGCAAGTTCCGGTTGCTGCCGGAGTAGTCGTGTCCTTGCAGTTTGCGGGCACCGGGCGGCACGCACGCGTGCGCCGCGGTGCGAATTTGACTGACCCGGTGCTGCCATGCGCATCGTAGGCATCCTGCTGGCCGGTGGTGTGGGCGCGCGCTTCGGCGGCGCCAAGCTGATGGCGCCGCTGCCGGTTGCGTCCCATGGCGCCGCTGCGGGCACGCCCATCGGCGCGGCCGCGTGCATGCACCTGATGGCGGCGCTGAACGACGTTGTGGCGGTGACCCGGCCGCGCGATCCGATGCTTGCGGCGGCCTTGCGCAACACCGGCGCGCGTGTGGTCGAATGCGCGCAGGCGCACGAGGGCATGGGGGCAAGCCTCGCCTGCGGCGCCGCCGCGACGGCCGATGCCGATGGCTGGATCGTGGCGTTGGCGGATATGCCGTGGATCGCGCCGGCCACGATCATCCGCGTGGCGGAAACGCTGGCCAGCGGCGCGGAAATCGTCGCGCCGTCGTATCGCGGCGAGCGCGGGCATCCGGTGGGCTTCGCCAAGTCCTATGGAACGCTTTTGGCCTCGCTCACCGGTGACGAAGGCGCGCGTGCCGTGGTCGCGGCGCGGCAATGGGTGGTGCAGCTTGTTGAGGTCGACGATCCTGGCATCCTGCGCGACATCGACACGCCGGGCGATCTGAAGGCGCCGCCGGCCTAGAACCGGCGGATGGCTAGCCTCCCCCCGCGCGCTGCCAGAGATCTCCCTGGCGATCGCTGCCGAGATAGAGCTGTTCCTGCATCCGCCACCACGAGCGCAAGTCCGCTTCCATCAGCGGGTGTGAAATCAGGAAGCCCTGCGCTTCCTCACAACCCAGGCTCTTCAGGAAATTGAATTGCGCGGCGGTCTCGATGCCTTCCGCGATGCAGCGCAGCCCCAGCGAATGCGACAGCGCGATGATCGCCTGCGTGATCGCTTCGTCGTTGCGATTCTTGTCGAGCCCGTGCACGAAACGCCGGTCGATCTTCACGGCCTGGATCGGCAGCCGCGCGAGATATGAAAGGCTGGAATAGCCGGTGCCGAAGTCGTCGATGGTGATCGACACGCCGAGCTGCTTCAGCTTCATCAGCGTGGCGACGGCTTTTTCCGGATGCGTGATGATCACGCTTTCGGTGATCTCGAGGTCGAGGTGGCGAGCGGCGAGGCCACTGCTGGCCAGTGCATCCTCGACGACGGACAACCAGCTGTCATGCTGCAGCTGCTGCACCGACAGGTTGACCGAGAGCCGCAGCGGCATGTGCTGCTTGTGCCACTGCACGACCTGGCGGCAGGCGTCGCGCAGCACGCGTGCGCCCAGCGCCTGGATCATCCCCGACTCCTCGGCCACGGGGATGAACTCGTTGGGCGAGATCACGCCGCGCTGCGGATCGCGCCAGCGCAGCAGCGCCTCGACGCCGCAGGCGCGACCGGTCTGCATCTCGATCTGGGGTTGGTAGACGAGGAAGAATTCGTCGTCCATCAGCCCGCGGCGCATGTCGGTCTCGAGTTGCAGTCGCAGCTGCACGCGGGTGTTCATGTCGGCGGTGAAGAAGCGGAACGCATTGCGCCCGGCGTCCTTGGCGGCGTACATCGCGGTGTCGGCCTGCTTGATCAGCGAGACGGCATCCTGCGCGTCGGTCGGATACAGCGCGACGCCGGCCGAGCACGTCAGCGTGGGCATCTGGTCGGCCAGCCGGAACGGGGCCAGGAAGGCGTCGCGCACGCGGTTGACCACGACCATCACTTCGCTCATCGCCTGCGCGGGATCGAGCCCGGGCAGGATCACGACGAATTCGTCGCCGCCGAGCCGCGCGACGGTGTCCGACTCGCGCACGGCGCTGGTCAGCCGCTGCGCGATTGCCTGCAGCAGCTGGTCGCCGGCATCGTGACCGAGCGTGTCGTTGATCCGCTTGAAGTGATCGAAGTCGAGGAATACGCAGGCCACCTGCGTATCGTCGCGCTGGGCCTGCGCCAGGATCTGCTTCAGGCGCTGGTTCAACAGCGACCGGTTGGGCAGGCCCGTGAGGATGTCGTGCTGCGCCAGCCGGTAGGCGTGGGCGGTGGCGATCTCCAGTTCCTTCGTGCGCTGCGCCACCTTTTCCTCGAGCGTGCGCTGGTAGCTCGCTACTTCCGACTGCGACTCGGAGAGCTTTTGCGTCATGTGATTGAACGTGTGCGTGAGCAGGCCCATCTCGTCGGTGGACCGCGCGGGCACGTAGACGTCGAGGCGACCGGCGCCCACGGCGCGCGCCGCGCGCATCAGCCGGCGCATCGGCGCGACGATGCGCCGGGTGAGCAGCAGTGAGGCGACGATCGCGACCACCACCAGCAGCGCCACCACGCCGATGGCGCCGACCATCTGTTCGCGG
>JBKJSU010000579.1:0-5753 GCA_046594415.1 Casimicrobiaceae bacterium
CGCCAGTTGCAGCGCAGCCGATCCGAAATTGCGCATGGCGGTGCCCGCGGCCATCATCCGGCGCCGGATGTCGAGATACCGGTCCTCGGGATGACGATCGTGATGACCCAGCACGACATACGCGCCCACCAGCTTTGCCGTGGCCGCCACCTGCAGGCGCGTCGTGCCGTCGGGACCCGAGGCAAACGCGCCGCCACCATGCCGCGCGTGATACAGCACGTCGGCCGGCGGATCGAACACGACGCCGACCTGGGTGCGGCCATTCTCGACATAACCGATCGCCACGTTCCAGTACGGCACGCCGCGCAGGAAGTTGTGCGTGCCGTCGATGGGGTCGACGATCCAGCAGCGCTGGGCGGGGCCGGTAAATCCGGCGGCGGTTTCCTCGCCCAGGAACGCATCATCCGGAAACGCGGCGGCCAGCTCGCGCCGGATCAGATTCTCGACATCGCGATCGGCATGGCTGACGAAATCCGCCGGCCCCTTCAGTTCAACGACGAGCTTGGCGCGATTGCGAAAATAGTCGAGCGCCAATGCACCGGCGGCGCGGGCGATGCGCTGCGCCGCGACGTAGCGCTCTTCGATACCGTCATTCGCCATGTCAGAGGCCATCCACGGCGACGAGGGAGCTTTGCGCAATTTCGTGCCGCAATGCCGCCAGCGGCTTGTAGTCCGGGTCCGCAAAGAAGGCATGGATGGCCGCACGATTCGGGAACTTGAACAACACGATGCGCACCGGGTTCCAGTTGCCTTCGATCACCTCGTACGCGCCGCCGCGCACCAGGTATTCGCCGCCATGCCTGGCAACGATCGCGGGCACGTCGCGCTTGTAGGTCTCGTAGCGTTCCTTGTCACGTATATCCACATCGCAGATCAGATAGGCTGACATTGAAGGACTTTCTCCATGGTGAATTCGATGATTGACCGTTGCGCTCAGCGCCGCAACACGATGACTGCATCCTGGTCGAAGGCAACGCCCACCGCATCGTCGCGGCGGCGTGCCTTGCGGGCGTTGCCGTCGAACACCAGCAGGTCGCCCCAGGCGGTGGCAACGACGTATTCGACGCGACTGCCGAGATAGGAAGCGCGCTTGCACACGCCCGGCAGCAGGCCCTGCCCGGCATCGACGACGCGCAGGCGCTGTGGACGCACCGCCAGCGTCACGGGACCGGCCGCCATGCCGCCGCCGTCCACCGCGGCCGCTACACCGCCGGCGGCGAACGATGCGCCGGCCGCCCCGACCGTGAGTTCGCCATCGACCAGATTGGCGTCGCCGATGAAGTCGGCAAGGAAACGCGATTCCGGCGCCTCGTACAACGCTTCCGGCGGCCCCTGCTGCGCGATGCGGCCGCTGTTCATCACGATGATTTTGTCGGACACCGCCAGCGCCTCCTCCTGGTCGTGCGTCACGTACAGGACTGTCAATGCCAATGCCTGTTGCAGTTCGCGGATCTCCTCGCGCACGTGCCGGCGCAACTTGGCATCGAGATTCGACAGCGGCTCGTCGAAGAGCAGCACCGCGGGCTCGAGCACCAGCGACCGCGCCACCGCCACGCGTTGCTGTTGTCCGCCGGAGAGTTCGGAAGGCAGGCGCGCCTCGAAGTCGGACAGCCCGAGCATCTTCAATTTCTCGCGCGCCATCTCGCGCGCCCTCGCCTTGTCGGCACGCATGGACAGCGGGCCGTAACAAACGTTTTCCAGCACCGTCATGTGCGGGAACAGCGCATAGGACTGGAACACCATGCTGACGTCGCGCTCGTTGGCGGCACGCAGCGTGACGTCGACGCCGCCGATCAGCACCCGGCCGCCGGACACCGCCTCGAGCCCCGCCACCATCCGCAGCGTCGTGGTCTTGCCGCAGCCGGACGGACCGAGCAGCGTGACCAGCTCGCCTGGCGTGACACTGAACGAGACATCATCGACCGCGGTGACGTCGCCGTAGCGCTTGGTCACATGTTCGAAGATGACGCCGCCTGCGGCCTTGTCCATGTCAGTTTCCTGTAGCAAGCACGGGAGCGGCAGTGCGGCGGCCGAGGCGGGTTTCGCCTACCAGTTTCTGCATCGCGAGCAACGCCGCGAGCATCACGACGATCAACACGGCCGAGTAGGCGATGGCGAGCGGATACTCGCCTGCCTCGACGCGGCCGATGATGTAGACGGTGGCCAGATTGTACTTGGCCGTGGCGAGGAAGATCACGGCACTGACGGCCGTCATCGCGTGCGTGAAGCTGAATACAAGTGTCGCCAGGATCGCCGGCCGCAGGAGCGGCACGATCACTTCGCGCAACGTGCGCAGTGTCGACGCGCGCAACGTCGACGAGGCCTCGTCCAGGGTCTTGTCGATCTGCGCCAATGCCGCCACGCCGGTACGCACGCCCACCGGCATGTTGCGGAACACGAAGCACAGCACGAGGATGGCCATGCCGCCGGTCAACTCCAGCGGCGCCACGTTGAACGCCACGATGTACGACACGCCGATCACGGTACCGGGGATGGCGAAGCTGACCATGGTCAGGAATTCGAAGGCGCGGCGGCCCACGAAGCGATGCCGCGTGATGACATAGGCGGCCAACAGGCCCACCGCGGCCGTCAACGGCGCCGCGACCGCGGCCACCTTGATCGTCGTGAACAGGCTGTCCCACGCCGAACCGCTGAACATCGTGCCCTTGGAATCGAAGTCCATGCCGAAGCCCGCGAGGAAGTGTCCGAAGGTGAGCGTCATGTCGCCGCGGCCGATATCCTTCACGAAGCCGCCGGCGAGAATGATCGCGTAGCAGACCAGCGTGAAAAAGATCCACGCGCCGACGATGCCGAAGCACGCGTACCACAAGGGTCGCGGCAACTTGCCCGGCAATCCGCCGTCGCCCTTGCCGGTGACCGTCACGTACGAGAGCTTGCCGATCCAGCGCTGCTGCAGCCAGAACGCGACCAGCGTGAGCCCGAGCAGCACGGAGGCAAGCGCCGCCGCGCGACCCGGATCGTGTTGCGCGCCGGCCACGGCGAAGAAAATCTTCGTCGACAGCACGTCGAAGTTGCCGGCCAGCACGATTGGATTGCCGAAGTCGGCGAGGCTCTCGACGAAGCCCAGCAGGAACGCGTTGGCGAGCGCGGGGCGCAGGAGCGGCCACGTGACGGTGCGAAACACGCGAGCGCGCGACGCGCGCAACGTCTGCGCGGCCTCTTCCAGCGCCGGGCTGATCGCGGAGAGCGCACCGTACAGGATCATGAACGCGACGGGCGAGAATGTAAGCAGTTGCGCCAGCGTGACGCCCGGCAGCCCGTAGAGCCAGCGCGAACGCGCGATGCCGAACCACGTATCGAGCCACCCGGTGACGATGCCGGTGCGGCCGAACAGCACGACCAGCGCCAGCGCAATCACGAACGGCGGCGTGACGATCGGCAGGATCGACATCAGCTTCAGCACGCCGGAATAGCGCCGGCCGCCCCGCTGCACGACCAGCGCGAAGACCAGTCCGAGCAGCGTCGACAGGATGCCGACGATCGTTGCGAGCAATGCGGAGTTGATCGCCACGCCGCAGCGCGTGCCGCCGCCGAGGCAGCCGATGCCCCAGATATCCTCGGTGAATAGCCGCTGCAGCGCCAGTTGCGGTGCGAACTGGCCCTGGGCGTCGAATGCAGCCGCCAGCAACGCCTTGGCAACCGGAAAGAAGATGAAGATGACGAGCAGCGAGGCGATCACGACCACGATCGTGGCCACCGTCGCATCGCCGCCGAACACGCCACGCCGTGCGATAGCGCGGGCGAAGCAAACCGTCAGCGCCGTGAGGGCGATCGCCGCGCCAAGGCCAAATGACGCGCCGGCGGCACCTTCGACCAACGCCGCCACGAAGGTCCATAGCACGGCGGCGCCCGCCGCAAGGGCCGTGCCACGATCGATTTCGCGCCACGCGCATACCAGCGCGGCAACGGCGCCCGCCAGCAGTGGCCACAGCGTCCAGGCGCCGCCCAGCGCACGCATCAGGGCCGAGGCACCGCCGCCGGCGGCCCACGGGGCGAGCGCCAACGCCGCCAGCGCGACGCCAGCGACATACACCGTCGCGCGATCGCGTGACGCCGGCACGAAGACGGCCGGCGCGAGCGCCGTGGTTTCCATGTGCCGCTGTTACTTCGGCAGCGTGGAGACTTCCTTATCCCACTTGGTCAGCAAGCGCGTGCGCTCGGCCGACGAACCGTACTTCACGAAGTCGTAGTTGATAAGCTTGATCTCGTTGAGCTTGGGTGCCTGCGCGGGCGTCGGCGCACTCTTGTTCGACGGGACCTGATACGAAACCTTGGTTTGTGCGCCGATGGCTTGGGCCTCCGGCGTAAGTGCCCAGTCGTACCACTTCTTGGCGTTGTCCATGTTCTTGGCGCCCTTGATGATGCTCATGCTGCCGATCTCGTAGCCGGTGCCTTCGCACGGCGACACGATCGCCACCGGCGCGCCGCCTATGGCTTGCACGACGGCATCGTGCTGGAACGTGATGCCGACCAAGCTCTCACCGGTGGCCGCCGCACGCGCCGGCGCCGCGCCGGATTTCGTGTACTGGTTGACATTCTTGTGCAGCGCCTTGAGATACTCGAAGGCCTTGTCCTCGCCCATCAACTGGACGAGCGTCGCGAGCATCGTGTACGACGTGCCCGACGAGTTGGGGTTGGCCACCTGGATCTCGTCCTTGAACACAGGCTTGGTCAGGTCGGCCCAGCAGTTGGGCGCCGGAATGTTCTTCTTCTTCAGCTGATCGGTGTTGTAGCTGTAGCCCAGCGCGCCGGCATAGACGCCCACCGTCCGGTACTTCGAGGCCTCCGCCTGCCGCACCGCCCAGTCCTGCAGGTCGGCGAGCTTGGATGACTTGTACGGCTCGGTGAGGCCTTCCTCGGCTGCCTGCAGATGCGGGTCGCCGGTGCCGCCCCACCAAATGTCGCCGCGGGGATTCGCGGCTTCCGCCTTGATCTGCGCATAGAACTCGCCGGAGCTCTTGCGGGTCATCAGCACCTTGATGCCCGTGGCCTTCTCGAAAGCGGCCACCATCGGCCGACACCATTCCTCCTGCACCGTGCAATAGACGACTACTTCGCCCTGCGCCGCCGCCGTCAGCGGAGCCGCCAGTACGAGCGCGGCCACGATGCCGCGAAGCCATGAAAACATGCGCATGATTTCTCCCTGGGTTCAGCTTTTATATGGAAATGCCGATCACGGCGGCCAGCTTAGCGCAAAGTGCCGCGTTGGTCGCGATCAATGGATTGCCGGCCCTGATTCCGTCGCCGGCGAAGAAGTCGTTGGTGAAACCGCCCGCTTCCCGCACCAGCACGATGCCGGCCGCGCAGTCCCAGGCGTTGATGTGCAGCTCGGCGTAGGCCTCGGCGGCGCCCGTCGCCACATCCGCCAGGCCCAGCGCGCCGGAACCGGACCGGCGAATCGCGCCACCGGCGTCGAGCACCCGCGCGAGCAGCGCGATGTAATCGGCGGCCGGACGCCGCGTGGACCAGCCGCATTCGACGGTGGCCGCCGTCATCGCCGCGCAGGCGCTGACCGCAAGCTTCACGCCGTCGCGATACGCGCCTTCGCCGTGCGCGGCCGAATACAGCCAGTCGAGACTGGGGTCGTAGATGGCGCCAAGCACGGGCACGCCATGCTCCAGGTAACCGATCGAGACGCAATAGCGCGGCAGGCCGCGCGCATAGTTGGCGGTGCCGTCGATCGGATCGATCAGCCACGTCCGCTCACCGGCGCCGCCGCCCTCCTCCTCGCC
>JBKJSU010000227.1:0-2758 GCA_046594415.1 Casimicrobiaceae bacterium
TCGACGGTGGCCATCGGCGTCGTGCCGACCAGTTCGCCGTTCCACGGATTGAACACGTCGATGTTGCGCGCGGTGGCCACCTTGCGGCCGCCCAGGCGAAGAGTCTCGGCGACGAAAAGGGGGCTGCGAGGCGGTGGCGTGATGGCGTTCATGGCGGCGGACTCGGACTGGCGGCGCTACGGGTGGACGGGGGCTGCCATGGTGCGCCGCAAGGCTGGCAGGGCAGGCAATTTTGTCACAATCCTGCAAACAAATGATTGTTGACAATATACTAAACCCCGCCATACTGGTTCCACCGCAACCCGCTGTCAAGCCCTTTGCCCTAGACCATGACCCGCGCCAAGCAGATCCAACCCGTTCCGCCCAATGCCCACGACACCGCGATTGCCGTGTTGCGCGAACATTCGCTTACCACGCTCGTGCAGCGCGAACTGGAGCGGCAAATCGTCTCCGGCGAACTCGAGGCCGGTGCGAAGCTGAACGAGGCGGAGATCGCCGGCGAGCTGCGCGTGTCGCGCGGACCGGTGCGCGAGGCCTTTCGCGCACTCGACCAGTCGGGCCTCGTGCGCACGGAAAAGAATCGCGGCGTGTTCGTGCGTCAGGTTTCGCTGGAGGAAGCCTACGAAATCTACGAGGTGCGCGCCGCGCTTGACAGCCTGATCGGGCGGCTGGCGGCCAAACGCATCCAGCCCGCGCAATTGCAACGGCTGCGCGAGATCGTCAAGCGCATGCACGCGGCCAGCCGCGCGCTCGATTCCGATGCCTATTTCCCGCTGAACATCGAGTTCCACGAGGTGCTGGGCGAGGCCGCGGGCAACCAGGCGCTGCTGGTCAACTACCAGCGCATCGTCAACGAATTGAACCTGTATCGCCGCGAAGTGATCTCGCGCAGCGCGGAGAGCATCCCGGCATCCACCAAGGATCACGAGGCCATCGTCAACGCCGTCGCCAAGGGCGACGAGGCATTGGCGGGGCGCCTGCTGTTCGAGCACGTGATCAACGGCCGCGAGCGGCTGCACCGCGTGCTGCACCAAACGCCCGCGCCGCGCGCACGCGCCGGCCGCAAGGTCACGACTTAAATCTGTCACCACAATCGGATAGCCTGAAAGGAAGCAGTTCGCCATGCCTTCGACCCAAGAGAAAAGCGTCGTCACCGCCAATGGCACCACCTATCGCTGGCCCGCGAAGCCGGTGGTGGTCGTGTGCATCGACGGCGGCGATCCTGCGTATTTCCAGCAATTCCTGAAGGAAGGCGCGATCCCCAATATCGCGCGCTTCATCAAGCAGGGCTTTTCCACGGTTGCAGACGGCACGGTGCCGAGCTTCACATGCCCCAACAACATGTCGATCATCACCGGCACGCCGGCCAGCAAGCACGGGATCTCGGGCAACTTCTATCTCGACCCCGCCACCGGCAAGGCCGTGGTGATGTCCGGGCCCGAGTTGCTGCGTGGCGATACCATCCTCTGCCAGTTCGCCCGCGCCGGCGCCCGCGTGGTCTCGATCACCGCCAAGGACAAGCTGCGCCGCCAGCTGGGCAAGAATCTCGACCTGTCCGGCGGCAGCATCAGTTTCTCGTCCGAAAAGGCCGACCAGTGCACGCTGGCCGAAAACGGCATCGAGAACGTGCTCGAGTTTGTGGGCCAGCCGCTCCCCGACATGTATTCCGAGGCGCTGTCGCTATTCGTGCTGGATGCCGGCATCAAGATCCTCGAGCGCGACCGGCCCGACCTCATGTTCCTGTCGCTCACCGATTACGTGCAGCACAAATATGCGCCGAACGAAGCCGCGGCCAAGCGCTTCTACCAGGACCTCGATGCGCGTTTCGGCAAGCTGGAAGCGCTGGGCGCGCTGGTGGCGCTGACCGCCGATCACGGCATGAACGACAAGTCGGATGCCGCCGGCAAGCCCAACGTGATCTGGCTGCAGGATGTGCTGGATGCAAAATTCGGCAAGGGCGACACGACAGTGATCTGCCCGATCACCGACGCGTTTGTCGCGCATCACGGTGCGCTGGGCGGCTTCGTTCGCGTCTACTGCCGCGGCAAGACCACGCCACAGCAAGTGCTGGACGTCGTGCGCAACCTGGATGGTGTGGAGGCCGCCTACGACAAGGCCACCGCATGCCTGGTGTTCGATCTTCCCGCCGACCGTGAAGGCGACGTGGCGGTCATCGCCACGGCAGGCGTGTGCATCGGCGGCGCGGAAAAGGACCACGACCTCACCGGGCTCGAAGGCCATCGCCTGCGCACGCATGGCGGCGTGGCCGAGGCCAAGGTGCCGATCATCCTGTCCGAGCCGCTCAACGATGAATACAAGCTGAAAGCCGGTGTGACCACGCTCAAGAGCTATCAGGTGTTCGACTACGCGATCAACGGCGCGGCGTCGCGCTGATCGCCGCACCCTTTCCGGAAAGAATGGTAATGCCCGACAGCACGCAGCACTCGACTCCTACCGGAGAGCCGGACCTGGGGTACCGCGCGCAGGGTTTCTATTACGGCGGGCAATGGCAGGCGCCGGCCACGGGCAACACATTCGTCTCGACCAGCCCATCCACCGGCAAGCAGCTGGCGGAACTGCCGCTGGCGGGCGTCGAGGACGTCGATCGCGCGGTGAAGGCCGCTGCCAGTGGTTTCGGCGAGTGGCGCAAGGTGGGCCTCAAGGAGCGCGCGAAGTGCATGCAGGCATTGGCGAAGCGCATTCGCGAACATGCAAAGGAGCTTGCGCTGATCGACTGCGTGGATTCGGGCAATGCGCT
>JBKJSU010000273.1:0-3000 GCA_046594415.1 Casimicrobiaceae bacterium
GACCACGCGATGACCCATGGCGTGAGCAAGGCGAGCAACAGGCAGGTGTGACGCTTCAGCACATGGTCTCCGCGTGGCAAACAGGCTCGCGGCCCACTCGGGGGCGTAACCCATGGCAGGCAAACCGTTATGGGGCCGGCTTATTCCGGTGTTGCGAAGAATCCCGTGTGCATAGGGCCCCGCATACGCCCCCGCATAGGGCCCCGCATACGGTCCCGCGTACATTAAAATCAGGCATGGCCACGTTTCCCGACCACCCCGGCCGCGACTTTGGCGTCGTCGAGTCGCAGCTCGCGCGCTTCACCGAACCGCTGGCACTTGCATGTGGGCAATGGCTGCCCGCATACGACCTCGCCTACGAAACCTACGGCACGCTCAACGGCGATGCGTCCAATGCCGTGCTGGTTTGTCATGCGCTGAACGCGTCGCATCACGTGGCGGGCATGTACGCCCACGATCCCGACAGCATCGGCTGGTGGGACAACATGATTGGGCCGGGCAAGCCGCTCGACACCGAGCGCTTCTTCGTCGTGGGCGTCAACAACCTGGGCAGTTGCTTCGGCTCCACCGGTCCCGGCTCCATCAATCCCGCCACCGGCGCGTCGTGGGGCAGCGATTTTCCGCTGGTGACGGTGGAAGACTGGGTGGATGCGCAGGCACGACTGGCCGATCGCCTGGGCATCGCGCAATTTGCGGCGGTGATGGGCGGCAGCTTGGGCGGCATGCAGGCGCTGGCGTGGGCCATCCGCTTTCCGCAGCGCATTCGCAATGCACTGGTCATTGCGGCGGCGCCCAACCTGTCCGCGCAGAACATCGCCTTCAACGAAGTGGCGCGGCAGGCCATCCTCACCGATCCCGATTTTCACGACGGCCACTTCGCGCGGCACCAGACGTTGCCGCGACGCGGCTTGCGCGTGGCGCGGATGATCGGGCACATCACCTACCTGTCCGACGAGCAGATGGAGGAAAAGTTCGGCCGGACGCTGCGCGATGGACTGCAGTTTTCATTTGCGCCGGAGTTCCAGATCGAGTCGTACCTGCGCCATCAGGGCGAGAAATTCGCCGAGTACTACGACGCCAACACGTACCTGCGGATCACCAAGGCGCTCGACTACTTCGATCCGGCGCGCGCCACCGGCGGCGATCTGGCCAAGGCGCTGGCGCCGGCCACATGCAAGTTCCTGGTGGTGGCGTTCACCACCGACTGGCGGTTTTCGCCGGCGCGGTCGCGCGAGATCGTCAAGGCGCTGGTGGATCATCGGCGCGACGTGACGTACGCGGAGATCGACGCGCCGCACGGGCACGATGCGTTCCTGCTCGACAATGCGCAATATCACGCCGTGGTGCGCGCTTATCTCGACGGCGTGGCGTCCGAAGCCGGCTATTCCACCTTCCGCTTCGGCGCCGAGGTGAAGCGCCGCGTGGAAACGCGCGAGCAGCAGGAGCACCGCGCCGATTTCGCCACCATTGCGGGCTGGCTGCAGCCGCGCTCGCAGGTGCTCGATCTTGGTTGCGGCGACGGCGCGCTGCTGGCCTATCTGAAGCGCGAGCGCGATGTGCGCGGCTACGGCATCGAGATTGCCAACGCCGGCATGCTGGAGAGCGTGCGCAGTGGCGTCAACGTGCTGCAGAGCGATCTGGAGAGCGGGCTCGCCGGCTTTGCCGATGAATCCTTCGATTGCGTGATCCTGTCGCAGACGCTGCAGGCCATGCGCCACACCGAGGCCATCGTCGAGGAGATGCTGCGTGTGGGCCGCGAGGTGATCGTCACGTTTCCCAATTTCGGGCACTGGACGCACCGCTGGCAAATCCTGAAAGGGCGCATGCCGGTCTCAGACAAGCTGCCGTATCAGTGGTACGACACGCCCAACATCCATCTGTGCACGGTCGCCGATTTCGATGCGTTTCTGCGCGAGCGCGATTGCGTCGTCGAAAATCGCGTGGTGCTGGCCGGCGGCAAGGTCGTGTCGTCGCTGCCCAACCTGCGCGGCGAATTGGCAATCTATCGGTTCCGGCGGGGTTAGGCGCGCAACGTTGCAACCCGAAACGTCACGCCATCCGGCCAAACCATAAGAGCGATAACGTGGCAGCGGCCACGGCCAGCACGGCGGCGGCGGCGGTGAACAGCGCGCTGATCTCGGTTTCCTTGCGCTCGAGCGCAAAGCGGCTGTTGAGATTCTCGTAGATTGATTTGAGATCGGCTGCGCTGGCCGCATGAAAGTATTCGGCAGCGGTGATGCCGGCGATGCCCTTCAGCGACTCCTCGTCGAAGCGCATGAAAATCGACATGCCGTCGATGTCGATGGGCGCGCCGGCCGTGGTGCCGAAGCCCACGGTGAACACGCGCACCCCGTGATCCGCCGCCATCCGCGCGGCGTCGAGCGGATCGGGACCCGTGGTGCGTCGGCCGTCGGTAAGCAGGATGATGGCCGCGGACGTGAACGAGCCCGGCGGCACGACCTTGACCTCCTTTTTCTCCGCCTTGGGCACGACTGGCGCACCGCGTTCGCTGGGCAACTTGCGCGCGCTGTCGCGCGGCCCGAAGTTGTTGCCGAACACCATGCTCTCGAGGTTGATCCCCTCGTCGGGAAAGATGGTAGCCAGCGAGGCCACGATCCCGCTGCCGATGGCCGTGTGCCGCTGCAGCTGGAAGCGGTCGATGGCCGCGATCAATTCGTCGCGGTCGCGGGTGGGCGGCTGCACCAGCAGCGCCGTGCCGGCGAAGGTGACGATGGCCACCTTCACGTCGCTCGGCACCTGCTGCACGAAGTCACGCGCGGCCGCCTGCGCCGCGACGATGCGGCTGGGCTGGATATCAGTGGCGCGCATCGACAGCGACACATCGATGGCCAGCACGATGGTGCGTCCTTCCGACGGCAGCGTCACCAGGGCGCTGGGCCGTGCGATGGCGACGATCGCCGCGATCAGCGCCAGCAGGAACAGCGCCGGCGGCAAATGGCGGCGCATGGCCTGCCCCGGTCCGATCGCCTGCTTGATGAG
>JBKJSU010000316.1:0-6314 GCA_046594415.1 Casimicrobiaceae bacterium
AGCATAGCGCCAGCCGGACGCGTACGTCAATACAAATGCGAACTATTCGCGTTTGTATTGACTTGGGTCAATCATTACGCACCCCCAACCTCGACCCGTGCGCTGCACGCGGGCGTCGCCGCGCCGTTCGGGCGGCTTGCGGCGCCATGCTCAGCCGCTGTTGCGCAATCCCGCCGCGAGTCCGTTGATGGTCAGGTGGATCGCGCGCTTGGTGCGCTCGTCCGTCTGCCCGGCGCGATAGCGGCGCAGCAGTTCCACCTGCAGGTGATTGAGCGGATCGAGGTACGGAATGCGGTTGCGGATGCTCCGCGCCAGCGGCGGATTGTCGTCGACCAGGTCGACGCGGTTGGTGATCGTGAGCAATGCACGCACCGTGGCGGCGTGCTCGTCGGCGATGCGCGCGAATACCGGCACGCGCACCGACGGTTCGTCAACAAGTTCGGCGTAGCGCGACGCCACCGCCAGATCGGTCTTGGCCAGCACCATTGCCATGTTCGACAACACGCTGCGAAAGAATGGCCAGCGCTCGTGCATTTCCGCCAACAACGCCTCGCCGTCGGGCCGACGCTCGAGCCAGCGCGACACCGCGGTGCCGAAGCCGAACCAGCCCGGCAGCATCAGCCGGCATTGACCCCAGCTGAAGACCCACGGGATCGCGCGTAGATCCTCGATGCGCGCCGACGCGTTGCGCGAGGCCGGACGGCTGCCGATATTGAGCTCGGCGATCTCGGCGATGGGCGTCGCGCCGCGAAAATAGGCATTGAAGGCGGGCGTGTCGTAGACCAGTGCGCGATAGGCCGCAAAGGCGAGGTCGGAGAGTTCGTCCATCGCCGCGTGATACACGGCCGCGCGATCGCCGAGTTGCTCCGCGTCGGCGAGGCTGGCCTCCATCGTTGCCGCGACCAGCGCCTCGAGGTTGCGCCGTCCCAGTTCCGGATCCGAATACTTGCTGGCGATGATCTCGCCCTGCTCGGTCACCCGCAGGCCGCCGGTCACGCTGCCGGCCGGCTGCGCCAGGATCGCCTCGTAGGACGGACCGCCACCGCGACCCACGGTGCCGCCCCGCCCATGAAACAGCCGCAGTTTCACGCCGTGTTGCGCAAACACCGCCACCAGGCGCATCTCCGCGCGATACAGCGCCCAGTTCGCGGTGACGTAGCCGCCATCCTTGTTGCTGTCAGAGTAGCCCAGCATCACTTCCTGCCAATCGTCGCGGTCGGCCAGCCACTTGCGATATTGCGGCAGCGCGAATGCCGCGCCCATGATCGCGGCGCAATGGGCGAGATCGTCGATCGTCTCGAACAACGGCACGATGTTCATCGCCAGATGCTCGCCGCGCAGCAGGCCGACCTCCTTCAGCATGATGCCCACCTCGAGCAGGTCGGACACCGACTGGCACTTCGAGATCACGTAGTTGGGCACCGCCATGCGCCCGTAGTCGTCATGCACGGCGGCCGCCACGCGCAGGATCGCGAGTTCCACGCGCGTGCGCTCCGCATAGTCGAGGTGCGGCGAGTACAGCGGCCGCGGCGTGGCCAGTTCGCGGCACAGAAGCGCCACGCGCTCCGCCTCGGACAGCGCGAGGTAATCGTCCGCGACCGCCGCGCGTTGCAGCAAGTCAGCCACGACCCGCTCATGCACATCCGCGTTCTGGCGCAGGTCGAGCGATGCCAGGTGGAACTCGAACACCTCGACCGCGCGCAACAGGGGCAGCAGGCGTTGCGTTCCCAGCGCGGCCGCCCCGTGCGTGGCCAGCGAGTCACGGATGACGCACAAGTCCGCCAGCAACTCCGCCGCCGTGGCGTAGGGCGGCAGCACCGCGTGCGGCGCGCGCGCCGGCGCCCGGGCGCCCCGCGCCACGGATGTGGCGGCAAGGCGTGCATAGATACCGGTCAGCGCGCGGCGATAGGGTTCGTCCTGGCGGTGCGGGTTGCCGTCGTGCGCGGCGTCCGCCAGCGCAAGCAACGCCGCGGTGGGCGCGACGAGTCGATGCGACAGCGACAGTTCCGCGCCCAGCCGATGCACCGCGTCGAGATAAAAATCGAAGGCGACGTTGGCCTGCGCCCGCAGCGCATATTCGAGCGTATCCGCGACCACGAACGGGTTGCCGTCGCGATCGCCGCCGATCCACGACCCCATGCGCATCACCGGCGGTACCGGCAACGCGGCGCCGAAGGTCTGCTCAATGCCGGTGGCCAGCGCCTCGCGCAGGCGCGGCACCTCGGCCAGGAACGTGTAGCGGTAATAGGCAAGGCCGTTGTCGATTTCGTCCCGCACCGTCAGTTTCGACAGGCGCAGCATCGCGGTCTGCCAGAGCGCGAGCACCTGCCGCCGCAAGCCGGTTTCGACATCCGCGTGCTCGTCCGGCGTCAGCAGCGTGCGGTCGCGCCAGGTCAGCAGACGTACGATCTCGCGCTCGCAATCGAGAATGCTCTTGCGCTGCACCTCGGTCGGATGGGCGGTCAGCACCGGGCTCACCAGCGCGTGCGCCAGCCAGTCGGTCAATGCGGGAATCCCGACGCCGTCAGCCGCGAGCTTGACCAGCGCGCTTTGCAGGCTGCCCTGCTGGGGCGGGGATCCGGCCCGCACATGGGCGCGCCGCCGCCGGTTCTGGTGCACGTCCTCGGCAAGGTTGGCGAGATGCGAAAAGTACGAGAACGCGCGCACAACGTCGAGCGTGGCCGGAATCGACAGGTCGTTGAGCAGGCCCGAAAGGTCGGCCCGCGCTGCGGCAGCATCCGCGGCGTCGGCACGACGGAATCGAACGGCGGTCTGCCGGATGGCCTCGATGCGGGCGTAGGTGGCCTCCCCGGTCTGCGCGCGCAGCACGTCGCCGAGGATGCGCCCCAAGAGCCGCGTGTCCTCCTTCAGCGGCAGGTCGCGATCATTTTCGGCGTCGGGCATCGGGCGGTCTCGCAGTGATTTGTTAGGATGCGTCGACCTTTTCGCCGCGGGCTGCCTGCCTGCGCATGACCGAGTCGACACCAACGTGAAGTATAGGACCGCTGCTGCGCCGCAGCAATTGCTCGACGAAGCCCACCGCCTGCAGCGGTTGCGGCTGCAGGACCTCATGGCCGGGGACACGAACCGCGTCGAGGCCCTTTCGCTGGTCGTCGACGGCTGGCTCGCCGACTTTTCCAAGGAGCGACTGTCGTCCGCGGCGCTTGCGGCGCTGGTCCGCTACGCGGAAGACGTCAACCTTCCCGCCTGGATCGATGCGCTGTTTCGCGGCGAGAAGGTCAACCTGTCCGAGGGGCGCCCGGTGCTGCACACCGCCTTGCGCCAGGCCGACGATGCGCCGGTGGTGGTCGATGGCGTCGATGTGATGCCCGCCATCCGCGCCACGCAACGGCGGATGCGCGCACTGGTGGCGGCCGTGCATGACGGCTCGCGCGCCGGCGCCTCGGGCAAAGCGTTCACGGATGTCGTGCATCTGGGTATCGGCGGCTCCGACCTCGGTCCGCGGCTTGCCTGCGCCGCGCTGGCGCCGATCCCCACCGCGACGGCATCGCTGCCGCGCATGCATTTCGTGTCGAATGTCGATCCCGAACATCTCGCGCGCACGCTCGGCCCGCTCGATCCCGCGTCCACCCTCTTCGTCGTCACGTCGAAGACATTCACGACGCAGGAGACACTCGCCAATGCGCAGGCCGCGCGGGCATGGCTGCAGCGGGCGTTACCGCTGCCGCCAGCAGCTGCCACCCACTTCATCGGCGTCACGGCCAACGTCGATGCCGCGGTCGCCTTCGGCATCGCGCCCGCTGACGTGTTGCCGCTGTGGGACTGGGTCGGCGGCCGCTATTCACTTTGGAGCGCGGCCGGGCTCGCGATTCCGCTGGCGCTTGGCTGGACGATCTTCGCCGATCTCCTCGCCGGCGCGGCGCGGATGGACGCGCACTTTCATGCGGTGCCGCTGCCGGTCAACCTGCCGGTGCTGGCCGGGTTGGTCGGGTACTGGAACGTCCGCGTGCTCGGGCTGCGGCAACGCGTCGTCGTGCCGTACGCGCAGCGGCTCGCCGCGCTGCCCGCCTATCTGCAGCAACTCGTGCTGGAGAGCAACGGCAAGAGCGTCACGCGCGACGGCGCGCCGGTTGTGGGGCCCACGGCGGCCGCCGTGTGGGGCGCCGTGGGCACCGACAGCCAGCACGCCTTCTTCCAATGGCTGCACCAGGGCACCGACGAAGTGCCCGTCGAGTTCGTCGTCCCGCTGCGGGCCGCGCATCCGCTCGCGCAACAGCAAACGCTGCTGGTCGCCAACGCGCTCGCGCAAGCGCAGGCGCTGCTCGAAGGCCGCGACGATGCGACGGTACGCGCCGAACTGGCGCCGCTCGGACTGACCGCGGCGGCGCTCGACGCCGCCATCGCCGCGCGCCGTTGTCCGGGCGATCGCGCCTCGACGACGCTGCTGCTGCCGCGACTCGATGCGGTCGAACTGGGCGCACTGCTGGCGTTCTACGAACACCGCACGTTTGTCGAATCGATCCTGTTCGGCATCAATGCGTTCGACCAATGGGGCGTGGAGCTCGGCAAGCAACTGGCCGGACCGCTGGTCGCGGCGCTCTGCACCGACGCGCCATTGCCGGCCGCAACCGATGCCTCCACGCGCGCGCTAAGCACGTTTGCGCGTCGCGCGTTGCGCGACGCCTGAACGTCCGCGCCTATTGCGCCGCGCGCAGCCGCTGCGCCAGCGCCCACACCGCGCTGGCATAGAGTCGACTGCGGTTGTAGCGCGTGATCACGTAGAAATTCGGACACGCGATCCACAGGCTGGTGGCGGCATCGCCCGCGCCACCCTCCTCGAGCAACAGCAAGCCGACGGGCTCGACCGCGAAGTCCGCGGGAACCTGCGCCGGCGCCACGCCGTCGGCGGCCCAGGCCGTGAGCGGACGACGCTCGCTGATGCCGCCATCGACCTTGCGCAACACGCCGTCGCGCAACTCGGGGGCCACGGCGGCCGGCAACAGCACCGGCTGTCCCGGCATCCAGTCATGGCGGGCCAGGTAATTGGCGACGCTGCCAATCACGTCGGTGGGGCTTGCCCACAGGTCGGCGCGGCCGTCACCATCGAAGTCGATCGCGTAGCGCCGATAGCTTCCCGGCATGAATTGCGGCAGGCCCATTGCGCCGGCGAAGGAGCCCTTCGGTGTCAGCGGCGAGAGCCCCTGCTCGTGCGCGAGCACCACGAATTCCTTCAACTCGCCGCGGAAGAACGGGGCCCGGCGCGGATAATCGAAGGCGAGCGTGGCCAGCGCGTCAATGACGCGGTAGGAACCGGTCACGCGGCCGTAGAACGTTTCGACGCCGATGATCGCAACGATGACCTCCGGCGGCACGCCGAAGCGCTGCTCCGCGCGCGCCAGCGCCTCCGCATTGGCGCGCCAGAACCTGAGCCCGCCGTCGACGCGCTCCGCCGACACGAACGGCGGCGCGTACTCGAACCACTTGGGGGGCGCCAGCAACGGCCGGTCCATCGCGATCACGATCTTCGGTTGATGGCGCGCGGCGGCGAACCATCGCTCGACCAGCCGCACGTCGAGTCCGGTTTCGGCGGCCACTTCCGCCGCGAAGGCGCGCACGTCGTCGCGTTGGCCATACAGCGGCGTCGCGGCGTCACGGGTCTTGGCCGCCGCAGCGGCTGCTGCCGCCGCGTCCGGCGCGGCGGCAAGCGCTCCGGCAAGAAGCAACAGCAGCGGGATCAGGCGAAAGTGAATGGGCATCGTGGGTGCTATTATCGCGCGGCTTTCGCGCTGTGGCGCGCGACAGTCTTCACCTGCGCATGCTCAAATTCTACCCGCTTGCTCGTCCATTCCTGTTCGCGCTCGATCCCGAGACCGCGCACAACGTGGTATTTGCGGGTCTCGACCGCGCCGCCGCGCTGGGGTTGGCGCAGCTTGCCGCGCCGCGCGTGCCCGCAGTGCCGGTCACCGTCATGGGCGTGCGGTTTCCCAATCGCGTGGGACTTGCCGCCGGCCTCGACAAGGATGCCGCGCACCTGCGCGGGCTGGCCACGCTCGGCTTCGGCTTCCTCGAGGCGGGCACCGTCACGCCGCGCGCGCAACCGGGCAATCCAAAGCCGCGGATGTTCCGACTTCCGGCAGCGCAGGCGCTGATCAACCGCCTCGGCTTCAACAACGGCGGGGTCGGGAATTTCGTCGCCAACGTCGAACGCTCCGGCTATGACGGAATTCTCGGCATCAACATCGGCAAGAATTTCGACACGCCCAACGAACGTGCCGCCGACGACTACCTCGCGTGCTTGCGCGCCGTGTATCCGCACGCCGACTATGTGACCGTGAACATATCCTCGCCCAACA
>JBKJSU010000555.1:0-5747 GCA_046594415.1 Casimicrobiaceae bacterium
GAAATGCGCGAGGCGCAGGCCAAGCTCACGCTGCTGGAAACCCGCCTGTCCGAGTCGCAGTCGCAGCAGGCTTCGCTCGAAGCGCTGTATCGCGAACTGGCACCTTCGCGCGATGAACTGGCGTTGAACGAAATCGAACAGGTGCTGCTGCTCGCCAGCCAGCAGCTGTCGATCGCGGGCAACGTGCAGGCCGCGTTGGCCGCACTGCAACTGGCCGATGGCAAGCTCGCGCGCACCGACCGGCCGCAGTGGGTGGCCATGCGGCGCGCGCTGGTGCGCGACATCGACAAGCTGAAGTCGCTGCCCTATGTCGACGTGGCGGGGATGTCGGTGAAACTCGACCAGGCCATCGCCGCCATCGACACGCTGCCGCTGGCGCGCGACGAGCGGCTGCCGGCCCCGGCGCCGCCGGTCCCGCCGGCCAATGAATCGGCCTGGCTGCGTTCATTGCGCGACGCCTGGACGGAGTTGAAATCGCTGGTGCGGATCGAGGTGGCCGATCGGCCGGCTGCACCCCTGGTTCCGCAAGCGCAGAGTTATTTCCTCCGTGAGAACCTGCGCCTGCGGCTCCTCACCGCGCGCATTTCGCTGCTGTCGCACGATGAGTCCGGATTCAAGACCGATGTCACCGCTGCCAACGCATGGTTGAAGCAGTACTTCGACATGCGGGCCAAGCCGGTGCAGACGCTCGCGGCAAGCCTTGCGCAGCTCGCCGCCACGCCGATGCCCGCGGAGTTGCCCGACCTCGCGGCCAGTCTCACCGCGGTGCGCTCGCTGAAGGCCACGCGCGAGCGCGGTGCCCCCGCGGCGCGCTAGCACTCATGCGCCTGCTGTTCGCCTTCTTGCTGCTGGCCGCGCTGGCCGTCGTCGCGGCGCTGCTGTTCAAGCTCAACACCGGCTATGCGATGTTCGTCGCGCCGCCCTATCGCGTGGAGGTCTCGCTCAACGCGTTTATCATTATCGCCGTCGCCGGCTTCCTTGTCGCCTATCTGCTATTGCGGCTCTTCTTCCGCATTGCGGGCTTGCCAACGCAGGTTCGCGCCAGCCGGCGCCAGCGCAATATCGAGCGCGCGCGCAACAAGCAGGATGCCGCCACCGTGGCGCTGCTCGAGGGCCGTTATGGCAAGGCCAGGCAGTTCGCGGATGAGGCGCTGGCCATTCCGCAATCGTCGGGGCTGGCCGCACTGGTCGGCGCGCGGGCGGCGGCCGACATGCGCAATTTCGACGACGCGCATGCGCTGCTGTCGCGGCCCGATGCCGGCACCGCCAGCCTCGCGGTGCCGCGCCTGATGCTCGAAGCCGAGATGGCGCTGGAACAGGGCCAGCCCGGTGAAGCCCTCGCGCGACTGGCCGAACTGAAACGCGAGGCGGGGCTGCACACGGCGGCGCTCAAGCTTGAATTGCGCGCCACGATCAGTGCGGGGCGGCATGCCGATGTCCCGCCGCTGGTCGAGCAACTGGTCAAGCGCAAAGTCTACGACACCGCGCAGGGCGACCTGCTGCGCACCACCGCCTACGCGCAGGCGCTGGCGCAGCAGCGGATCGACGCGGCGGGGCTGCGCGCCTACTGGAACCGCATACCCGACGCCGACCGCACCGACCCCAAGGTCGCGCGTTCCGGCGCCACCGCATTTCTTGCGTTGGGCGGCGACCGTGAAGCCGCGGAGATCGTGGTCCGCGCGCTCGATCGCAACTGGGATGCCGATCTCGCAGTGCTCTACGCGCAGTGCCGCGCGGCGGATACCTCCGCGCAGTTGCAAACCGCCGAACGCTGGCTGCTGGCGCACAACACCGACGCCACGCTGCTCTACGCGCTGGGCCGGCTGTGCGAGCGCGAGTCGCTGTGGGGCAAGGCGCAGACGTACTACGAAGCCAGCCTGGCCCTCGATGCGCACTGGCGCACGCATGTGGCGCTGGGCGAGATGCTGGCACGGCTCGAGCGGCACGGCGAGGCCAATGTCCATCTTGCCGCAGCGCTCAAGCTGTCGCTCGCGGCATTGGGCGCCGGTGCCCGCTAGCGTGCCATTCGCCTAGCCCGCTTGCGCTGACCAAGCCCGTACCAGGCCCGCGCATGGCGAACTTCCGTCCGTTGAAGCAGCACATGCTGCTGTGTCTGGACCGCTTCATCGCTGAGTTTGGCCTCCAGGGGCCGTTCCTCGAAGTCGGTTGCGGCAAGGGCGACGTCGGCGTTCATCTCGCAAGGAAAGGATGGGCCGGCACCGCGATCGATTTTTCCGACGCCGCCATTGCGCATGCCCAGGCCAATCTCGCGGAATTTCCCGCCGTTGAGGTGCGCAAGCAGGCGCTATCCGACGTGCGCGGCCATTTCGCCTGCATCATCATGTGGGATGTCCTGGAGCACATCGAAGACGACCAGGCGGCGTTGGACGCTGTCGCGGGCCTGCTGCGTCCGGGCGGGCAGTTGCTCCTGGCCGTACCCGGCAATCCGCGCGAGTGGCGATGGGATGATGATTTTTATGGCCACTGCCGGCGCTACACGGTGGCCCAACTCACGTGCAAGCTGGCCGCAGCTGGCCTGCAGCCGCAGGCGTTCTGGGATTTCACCTTTCCCGTCTACTGGGCGATGCGGCGCGCCTACACGCGCCTCAAGTCGCCACCGGATCGCGTCGACGACAAGGCTGACGCCACCATGGCCAGTGCCACCGTCAATGCGTGGGATCTTGCGCTGTTCTCGCGCCTGCTCGACGCCAGCGCCATCCTGTGGCGCCCGCTCAATCGATTGCAGTTTCGATTCTTCCGGCACATGACCGGTCGCGGCCATGAATTCTTCGCGCTTGCCCGCAAGCCGGGCGACGCCTCACAGATCGAAGCGTAGCCGCCGGTCGGCCGGTGCGCGCGCGATGAACATGGGGTGGCGATAGAGGCGCGTGCGCGCCAGCAGCGCCAGCAGCGTGGTGCCCACCACACCGACGCCATACCGGACCGCGCGCACGAAATTGATCGAGCTTGCCTCGGCGAAGTAACGGGTGGGGACCGACACCTCGCCGACGCGATATCCGCCGACGATCGTCTGGGCGAGGATCTCGTTGTCGAACACGAAGTCGTCGGAGTTGCCGGACCACGGCAAGGCGTCCAGCAACGACCGCGCATAGGCGCGATAGCCGGAATGATATTCGGACAGGTGACCGCCGATCAGCAGATTCTGAAACGTCGTCAGGATCCGATTGGCCACGTAGCGCCATAGCGGCATGCCGCCTGCAAGCGCACCGCCGCCGAGTATGCGGGAGCCGATCACCATGTCGTAGATACCGGTGGCCACCATGCCTGCCATTGCAGTGACCATGCGCGGATCGTATTGATAGTCGGGGTGCACCATGACTACGATATCCGCGTTGCGCGCCAGCGCCTCGGCGTAGCAGGTCTTCTGGTTGCCGCCATAGCCCCGATTGCGGGGATGCACGAGGACCGTGATGCCGAGCGACTTCGCCACCGCCACGGTGTCGTCGTTGCTGGAATCATCGACGAGGATGACTTCGTCGACGATGTCGTGCGGCAGATCGCGCCACGTAGCGCGGAGCGTGCGACCCGCGTGGTAGGCGGGCATCACGACGACGATGCGCTTACCGTGCAGCATCGGCGCCGGCGACCGGTGCCGCAATCCGGAAGGCGATCAAGTTGCCGTCCTCGTAGACGGGAGTACCGAAAGTGGCCAGCATGACGCGCTCGCAGAAGGCGGTGTCCCCACCGAGCGGGACGAATTGGCCATCGCGCGGGCGCAGGTAGGGTTTCTGCCAGACCACGTAGTCGATGCCGCGTCGGGCAAGCTGCGCGCGGTCGGCCAGGTGCACGGCGTTGCCGAACCGGAAGCGTGGATCGGGGGGCACCTCGCCCCAGCGCTGCTCGACGCACAGGCCGTTAAGAAATCCGGGCAGCACGGTCTGTCCGCTCTTTCGTTCCCAGCGCGGCGCGTCCCAGTCGTAGCTCTCGAAATAGAATGGCGCAGCGGCAACCCGCAGGCTGCCGCGCGGGTATGCCGCGAGTCCGGCCCAGAATGGTGAGAAGGGAATGCCCTCGAGGTACGGGACATACGGGTTCATCGCGGGCCTGAAGTCGAAGTAATGGACGAGGTGCAAGGCGTGCCCACCGGGTCGCCGCAGGATTTCAAACAGCGGCGACTGCGATCCTAGCGCGAGGCCGGGCAGCAATGCCACCGCCAGCGCGGCGGCGCGCCGTGCCGGCGACGGTGGTGTCGCAATCCGGTGCGCCAGGCGGACCGCGCCGACGGCCACGGCGAGCAGCAACAGCGGCAGGAATGGCAGCAGGTAGCGCGCGAGCGACAACGGCATGAAGCTCCACAGCGGGCGCGTCGCCACCAGCGCGAGGAGGGTGAGGACGATGCCCAGCACCCCGGTGCGGGCCTCCGGCAATGTTTGCCACACGGCACGGGCGCCGGACGCCGCAAGGGCGATGCACATCACCACGACCACGCTGGAGGGCGTCCCCAGCCATGCATACCAGACGCCCACCAGCGTCCCCGCATCCAGCATGTCCACGCCGCTCTTGAGCGCCATCGATGCCGGGTTGGCGAGCAGTGGCGGCAGCAGCAGCGCGGCCATCGCGATGCCGGTGGGCAGGATCACCTGGAGCAGTCGCACCAGGTGACGACGGCGCTGCTCTCGTGGCGTGGCCGGCAGCTGCGCCATGGCGTAGAGCAGCGGCGCAAGCACGAACGGCGCGACGATGGGGTGCAGCCATGCGGCCGCCGCAGCCGCGGCGACATAGGCGATGCCGGCGCCGCGGCGCCTATGGGACGCGCCTGCATAGCGCGCAAAGGCCGCGTGCGCAATCCATCCGAGCAGCAAGGTGATGGCATAAGGGCGCGCCGTCCGGCTGTACAGGACGAGGAGCGGTGAGACTGCGAGCAATGCCGCAAAGACCACGGCAGTCGGCGGCCCGAACCGCCGCGCGACGTGAAGCGGGAACAGCACGAGCGTGGCGAGCCCGCATAGCAGCATCGGCATCCGTATGGCGGTCTCGGACAGGCCGATCGTATGCGCGAGGGTCCAGTCGAACATCCCGAGCGGGATGCTGTAATCCGCAAAGCCGAAGTCGACGAACATCGCGGCAGGACCGCGGCGCAGTACCTGGTGCACGGCATGCCATTCGTCGTCGAGCAGCACCTGCGCGGCCAACTGATCGAGCCGCAGCGCCGCACCCGCGAGTGCCACGACGACGAGAATGCAGGTCCACCCGGCGGGCGGCAACCACGCCGATGCTGGTCGCGGCTCGCTCATCACGCGCGGAGTATGCGCTTGTCCGCGGTCATCCGCGTGGGCGCCCGCCACAGGTCACGAGGTCCGGGCTTCCGCGACTGCGGCGTAGGTGAAGCTGTCGGCGAAGAACTGTTCGGCGGGCAACCCGCAGCGTTGCGTGAAATCGCGCCGGGCCGCGTCGATCATGCCGGGACCTCCGCACGCGTACACATCGTATCCGGACAGGTCCGGGAAGTCGGCGATCACTGCTTCGTGGACGAAGCCGGTTCGTCCGGGCCACGCGTCTTCCGGGCGCGGATCGGAAAGCACCGGGATGAACGTGAAATTGGAATGGGCCGTCTGCCACTGTCCGGGCAGGTGGGGCAGGTAGAGGTCGGGCAGCGCGCGCGCGCCCCAGTAGAGCACCATCGGCCGGTCGACCTTGCTGTAGAGCGCGTGTTCGATCATCGCCTTGATTGGTGCGAAGCCGGTGCCGCCGGCGACGAAGATGATCGGCCGGGTGGACTCCTCGCG
>JBKJSU010000200.1:0-5186 GCA_046594415.1 Casimicrobiaceae bacterium
CGCTCAAGAACGTGAGGAGCGCGTGGGTTCATGATCAGTCGGTCGATATCGAAAAGGGGAAGATCGTTGGTTACAAGGTATCGCTCAAGGTGACCTTCGTCCTGAACGATTGACGACCGCGACGCGCTTCCGCCGCGCGCGCTCTCGTACGTCCGCTTCGGACCAACCGTCATGTCGGCAGTGGGTCGATTGCTGCCGTTCGAGACTTCTGAGTGCGCAAGCAGTTCGCATTGGCGAAGCGCTATGATCCGATTTTTGAAGGAATGGATCGGCAATGATCAAGCACCGGCATGGTTGGCTCTATGCACTCGTTCCGCTGCTGGCGGCGTGCGCGGCGCCCGGCCCCGTGGGCGGAGAAAACCGCATGCCGGCCCACGCGCCCGCCAATGCGACGCCCCCGGCAATGGCGGAAGCAAGCAACACCATCACAGGCGCCGTATGGCAATGGGACCGCACCCGGTATCACGATGACCGAACGGTCATGTCTGCATCACCCGATCGATATACGGTGTCGTTCCAGCCCGGAGGGCGCGTGAACGTACGCGCCGATTGCAATCGCGGAGCCGGCCCCTACGAAATCAACGCCGAAACGATCAAGATGGGCCCTTTCGCCACCACCAAGATGCTGTGCTCGCAGGACTCGAGGGATAGAGAGTTCCTTCTCGACCTGGGTACTGTCACGCGGATCGTACCCGGCTATACCGCTGGCGGACAGCTACGGCTGGTACTCGGTGCCGGTGGCGTTATGGCGTTCACGCGGCAACCCTGACGCATCTTCGCGCGATCGCACACGCGCAGTTACATCCGCGCGTACACCACGGCAGCGACGTCGACAGCAGCGACTACTTTTTGCGGCGGCACGAGACCGCGGGCATGGCATTGCGTGATCAGCAGATCGTCAAAACCAGGCGCTTCCTTCGCAACGTTGTGCGGATTGATCGTTTCCGTAGTCCGCGCCCAGGAGGGGGAGGGCCCTGCTACCGAGCGCGAAAGCATGGCGTTTGAAGGACCCATTCCCAGCCTCACCGTGGGCAGCGTCGAGACCTGCGGCGACAACGGCATGTCCGGCAGCGCGCGTGCGCAATCTGCGGATCCTCACCGCAAGCGATAAGCGACCGTTTTTCGGGGACGAATCGACTAACCGCCATTTCGGCTTTGGGTTGACTGCTGCCATTGGGGACTTCGGGGTGCTCCAATGTGCGCTCGCGAGATGGCCCTTGAGCGTGCAGTGCATGTACACACAATATCGCCAAGCGTCGAGACACGGCCGCCGATGGTGGATCGGTACGATTTACCAGCACTGGCACGGCATTCCAACGGGTCGTGTGCACGGTGTGAGCAGTGGGCGGGGTATCGATGAAATTGGCCGGCACGTGGCAGCCGTGCTCGACGGCGAATTCCAGCCGATCCTGCGGACTCACACTCACTTATCCAGTGTCGCTGCGGCAACGGATCGTCTCAAGGCTGCTTGCCGCCAAGAGCTGAAATTTGCGGCCCTTTCCCGATTGCTGACAGAGAGGTGCCCGAATGTCCTGGCGCGGCGTTTGGGGGTTACTACCCGTGATCGGCATCGGTCGCGATTCGCGCTTATGACCAGGCAGTGTTGCCGGTGAGCGCGTCGGCCTTGCCTGGCTTCCAATCCTCCGTTGCGCGCTTTCGGGTTGTTACGGACACGACCAACCAGAAAGGCGCGCGCATCGGTGTCAACTGGCGTGACCAGCTCAAGGCTTCGCCCACACAACCTCACTGTTGCAGTCCGCTAACATCAAGGCGCCGAGGTAGTGCACCTGCATGCGCAGCCCCTTCGCTGTCAGAACCGCGTGTCGCTCGTCCTCGCGCTGCAGGTTCAACTCGATCGTGAAGCGTCCGTCGTTGAACACCTTGCCGCTTCGGCTCACCTCGCGACGGGCCTTGCCATCCGGTTGCACCGTCACGACCACGTTGCCGCGGTCGACCGGCTTGCCGTCGTCGACGGTAATCACGCGCCCACGCGCCACGTTCCTGTCTATAGCGAGGTCGATGATCTTGGTGCGCCGGCCTGAGGCAACGACGATGTTGGCGCCACCCGCCACGTCCGCGACGTGCAGTTTCTCGTCCAGCGGATTCTCGATCATCCCGATGATGCTCACGCGGTTCGGGCGCTCGTAGAAGTTGCCGCGCATTTCCTTGATCCGCGCCGCGTACAACGGATCCCCGGCGAGCGATTCGTACATCACCCCGACGCGCCGCGTCTCGCCCGGGTCCAGCCACACCCACTGGTGCGCGAGGTAGGTGCGGTAGAACGTCATCGACTGCTGCCCGACGATCCAGAAGCGCGTGCGCTCGGGATACGGGTTGTTGACGGTGACATGCGACATGCCGCGCGTTGAAGGCGAGGCGCTTGACGAGATGAAACGCGTGTAGTTCGACTGGGCGATGTTATTGAGCTCGGTAAGCTCCACGATCGCCGGGTTGCCGGGGTCCTGAAACAACGGGATGCGGACGACGACGCAATAGTGCGCATCGTCGTTCGGCGTGTTTGCCGGTGGCGTCCACTCGGTCTCAAACTCGACGGTGGCACCAGGTGCGACGTCCTTGCGGTCGCTGCCGATCTGGAACTCGGGCGCACCGCTGATGCTGAAGTCCTTCACGAAGAAGTTCACAGGGACATTTTTCGCAAGGAAGTTGCCGCCGTTGCCCACCTTTGCGACCACGCGATTGGTGTGACCGGCCCACGGCACGTTGAGCCACTGGCCGTCGACGTCGCTCCTGGCATTCCGGATCTCGATGTCGGGGCTCTTCCACACATCGCCGCCGGGCCAGGGACGGATCGACGGATCGGGACGGCCGCCGCCGCCGTAGCGAACGCGCACCTGGGCGCTGTCCGCTGCGGATGACACGAGATCGATCTGGAACTTGGCGGGTCCGGTCGGGTCGTCCTCCTCGTAGTCCGTGCCTGCGGCGGACAGCACCGGGCCGTCGCCGTCGACGTCGTTGGCCAGCATCACGATGGAGCGGCGCGACACCGGCGGTGTGAAGATGCCTGACACGACGTCGGTCCCGATGATCGCGCGGTTGGTCGTAAGTTGCTGGTCACCGATATCCGTTGCCTGGCCGGATCGGTATTCGAAGTAATAGTTCCAACCGTCGGCGCGGCGGATTTCGACGCCCGCCAGTCGTCCGGCCGGCGGCGTCGTGCCAAGCGCTCCCGTTGCCTGCAACGTCACTGTCTGGTCGACGCCACCTCCTGCTGCGAAATCGAACGAGCGAACAGCCGCTGGATCGACCCAGCCGAGCATCAGCTTGTGGGCAAGCGAAAGGTGCGGCAGCGGGTCTTCCTTTGACATGAGGTCCCACGAGCCGACGTCGCGCGCGGCGATCGCCGAGCCGAAGCCGGTCACGTTCATGTAGAGGTCCGGCAGTCCAAGGTTGTGCCCGATCTCATGCGACAAAGTCTCGTGGATGCGTCGCGTGTCGACCACCTGCCAGTCGTGCGGCATGTTGAGCGCCTGGAACGAGCGCTGCGTGGTAACAGTCTGTCCCGGACGGCGATAGGTGAAGTTGCCGCCGCCCGCCACCGGCCACGAAAAAAGCGTTGTGCCCATCTGCACCGACGCGGCGAGCGAGCGCATGACGACGATCACCGTATCGACCTGGTCGAAATCGACCGCGTCCTGCGCTGCCGTGATCGCTGCCTGGAAGTAGTTGCCGTTGGCCCACCAGACGCTGCGGTCCGCATTCCAGTCGAAATAGCCGGTCCAGCCGCTGGGCAACGCGAAGGGACCGAATATCTGGTTGCCGACGAGGCTCACGTCGAAGCGGTTGTCAGACACTTCCTGGTAGTAGTGATGGACGCTCCGCCGCACGCCGTCGGGATCGGCGGTGGTGCCGAGCAATTCGTTCGACCACAGCGTGCGCGCGTCACCGATCGTCGTGCCGGTCGTCGGCCATCCAGTGTTCGTCGTGTCGACGAGAAGGATGGCAACACGGCGGGTACCCGAGGCCGGCAGTACGTTCACGTTTTGCGGGCCTACTGGGCCGCCGCCCCATGCGCCTCCCGTCACCCAAGGCGTTGACGCTCCGGTGAACGCGATCGCCGGACCGACGGCTTCGTCGTTCCATTCGGCGGTCAGCTCGAACTTGGCCGTCGCCATCACGTTACCTGTTGCCGCCTCGGTTGCCACGAGCGCATAGCGTCCGGGGACGCTGCCGCCCAACAACATCACCTCCGGATGTGCAGGATCGAAGGATGCATCGCGCGAGGCCGACAGGCTTCCCGCTTCGGGACCTTCGGCGACCATGAAGGAAAGGTCGTCGAACCCGATGCCGACGCCGCCGATCCTCACCGGCACGCGCACGTAGCCGCCGACATAAAGCGGCCTCACCGGCATGTCGAGCATGACCGTGGGCACGAGGCCGCTCGATACGTCGATACCCGCGATCTCCGCGTCGCAGCAGACGAGGACTTCGGTCCCCACGAGGGCAGCGCTCGAGGGTCGAAACGGCGTGGTCGCCAACGCATGGGGCAGCGGTGAGGGGCCGGTAGGGTCGACGACCACGATGCGGTTGGCGGGGTCGCGCTCGGCTATCAGGAGCATCGTTCCTGTCGCGTCGCCCCAGGCGAGGAAGAACGGTGCGGTCAGCGCGCCGACGATTGGGGTCGCGATGCCCGTTGCAAGATCGATGCGCAGGAGTCGGCCGCCAGCCACCTGCTCGGTAACGTAGGCGATCTTCTCGTCGGGATCGAGCGCGAGCCCGACCGCACGATCGAGACTCGTCGCGATGACATCGATCGCGCCGCCCGCGACAGCGATCCGAAAGAGGCGGCCGCTCCCCGCGGCATGCTCTATCACGTACAGATGGCTTTCGTCGGCCGAGAGTGCGAGCTGGTGCGGTGCAACGAGTCCGTCGACGAGCACCGTGGCGTTGCCGCGATCCGCGGCATTGGGATCGACCTTGAGCACCGCACCGCCGCGCTCGCTGACGAACAGCACGCTACCGTCTGCCGCGACGACGACATCCTCGGGCTGCGCATAGCCCGTGCCGATCCGCTTAACCACGCCAGTCGCCGGATCGATCGCCACCACGTTGCCTGCCCATTCCACGCATACGAGATGGCCCCACGCGGAAACCCAACGACCGCCGATGCCGCCCACGATGCCCGTCGCCACCGTTCTAATCGTGCTCATGTGAGGTACCTCCTGTGT
>JBKJSU010000402.1:0-2937 GCA_046594415.1 Casimicrobiaceae bacterium
GTGATCGCTGCATTACCGATTCGCGTTCCGCGATTGAATCGATCTAACCGGCATTACCCGGCGCTCCACGAGATTTGCGCGATCGCGGAGTTACCGCGATGGCCTCACCTCAACCCCTTCCCGCGAACGTGCTGATCATAGCCAGTTACAACGTGAACGGTGTCAATGGGCAGCTGCCGCGCTTGCTCGAGTGGCTGCATGACACAGGTCCCGATATCGTCTGCCTTCAGGAGCAGAAAACGGACGACACGAAATTGCCCGAGGCGGGGCTGGAGCGCGCTGGTTATGGCGCACTCTGGCACTGACAGCGCGCCCACCATGGAGTGGCGCGTAGCGGGCAGCGCGGCGCAGGGCTCGGTCAGCGGCAGGTGGCGCCGGGAAGGTGGGCGCCACGGCCGCAGCGGACGGCACCGCCGGCAGCACCAGGGCGGTCACCGCGGCGCGCAGCGGCGAGTTCGGCGCCAGCACGCCGAAGTAGCGATGGCGATGGACCCGCGGCGGCGGGATGAGGGCGGCGAGGCGGTCGATCAGTTGCAGCGGGGTAAGGAACTATGGGCGGCCGCCGCCAGGGCCGGGTTTGCTGGCGTCGTAAAGCAGGCGTTCGGCATCGAGTGCGCGGAGCCGGTCCAGGGCGAATGGTGGGCGGGCGCAGTAACGCAGCAGTCGCTCCCGCCCCAGCCGATCCGCGGCCTCGATGCGCACCGCGGCGCACGAAGCTCTGCAGGAGCCCCGCCGAAGCAGCACCGTGGCCAGGATTCGGTCAGACACCGGCGTTGATCGTTCACCGTCAGAAATTACGGGAACCGTGCCTTGAGCTTCAGGATGGGCGCCTCGACAAAGTGCCACATGCATGCGGCGAGCAGCACGGTGAGTCCGAAGCGCGCTACCAAAGGCGGAACCGCGCCCAACGGCGGGAAATGAACCGTGAGCCAGTCGACCAGCGGCCACATGAAGAGATGGATGAGATACAGCCCATAGCTGATCCTGCCGAGATATCGGAATGGCCCGTAGCTGAAAAATCCAACCACCAGGCGATTGTTGGTTTCCCACAGGTCCAGCACCATCGCCAGGAAGCCCAGCGCAAGCAGCGTTTGTGAGTGCGGCGGGTGAATGACGATGTCGATCGATGGCGAGTCCGGGCGTGACATTGCGAGCACTGTCACGATCAGTGCAAGGCCGGCAGGAAACATCCACCGTCGGGCGCCATTGCGTACTTTTTCGCCCCACGCGGAGGTGTCCGCGAACAGCACTGCGCCGACCGCGCCCGCGACCAGGTATTCACCGCACACCAGCGGGAGCAGGCCGTAGGCGGTATTCGGCAGGACGGCGGCGAAAAGAAAGCGAAAGCCGATCGACGTCGCCCACAGCGCGAGCAGCCACGAGAGCCGCACGCGTCCCGTCGTCAGGAGTGCAAACAGCAACGGGAAGACCAGATAAAACTGCTCTTCGACGCACAACGACCAGAAGTGGATGCCGTGCATCCGTGTGGGTTCCCATGGCTGGTTCACCAGGGTGGGATCCATCCAGGTGAGGACGAAGATCGCCCAGTTCATGATGTAGAGAAAAAATGCGACCGACCGGTCGATGCCGACCGTGAGCACCGCCACGATCAGCACGAGGTAATAGGCAGGGAAAATGCGCAATGCGCGGCGGATGTAGAAAGTCTTGAGTGCCTCGATACGGGGCCGGGCTGCGTTCGCGATCAGAATCCGGGTGATGAGAAATCCGCTGATCACGAAAAAGAGCGAAACGCCATAGCCGCCCCACCAGAAGCGCTCGATGTCGCTGTGAATGAGAAATACGGCCAGAAAAGCAAAGAACCGGAGTCCATCGATCTGCGGGCGATAATTCAGCGTTGGCATGGGTCGAGGGAGCGGAAGAAGATGGCTTGGGTATGAAACTCGTCGACGGGCAGTCCGTTCTGGTCACTGGCGCCAGCGGCTTCATCGGCAAGCACCTTGTGGCGCGCCTGATCGCGCGCGGTTGCCGGGTGTCCTGCCTGGTGCGTGCCACGTCGCAGGTCGACGATCTGCGATCCGCGGGCGCTACGCTTTACATGGGCGATGTCAACGATCGCGCGGGCGTCGCTCGCGCCATTGCCGCAGCGGAGGCCCGGGTCGTGTTTCACGTTGCCGGGGCGGTGCGCGCGTTGCACCTCGACGACTTCATGCAGGCGAACGCGCAGGGTGTGGCGACCGTCGCGGCCGCATGCGCGGAGCAGGCGGAACGCCCGGTGCTCGTGCTCATTTCGTCGCTTGCCGCAGCCGGTCCCTCGGGCGCGGCGGCGAAGCAGGAATACGATCCACCGCTGCCGGTGTCCGCTTACGGGCACAGCAAGCTCGCCGGCGAGCGGGCGGCGGCGCGCTTCGCGGGCGTGCTGCCAATCACGATCGTGCGGCCATGTATTGTGTTCGGACCTGGCGACGCGGGGACCTTCGAGCTCTTCAAGCCGATCGCACGAACCGGCGTCCATGTGGTCCATGGGTACGGCGGCCAGCACGTCTCGCTCATCGCCGTCGCGGATCTCGTTGAATGTATCGTGCTGGCGGCGGAGAACGGCGAGCGTCTTGGGCCCGACGGTTCGGGGCGCGGCATTTATTTCGCCTCCGCCGAGGATCTTTCGTATCGGGAGCTTGGCAGTGTCTTGGGACGCGCATTGGGGCGAGAGCGGGTTCACATCGTCAGTCTGCCGGGTTGGCTGCTGCGGATGATCGGCGCCGGCGGCGATATCGCGTCGCGGATCCGACGGCGACCGGTTTGGGTCGGCAGCGACAAGGTCTCGGAATTGCTCGCCGGTTCGTGGACGTGCTCGTCGGAAAAAGCGCGGCGAGAACTTGGCTGGTCGCCGGACGCCCCGCTCGCGGCGCGTCTGCGCGAAACCGCGCAGTGGTACCGCGATACGCGCTGGCTTTGACCCGGCTAGCCTGGTTATCGCCG
>JBKJSU010000044.1:0-2940 GCA_046594415.1 Casimicrobiaceae bacterium
GTGCCGGCGAGATCGAAGCCCTTGCCGGAGGCCACATCGGCCCACAGCGCGCGCACGCGACCGGTATCGCCGCCCGCGACATCGTGGATGAAGCGCTCGAAATTGGACGCCTTGGAAATATCCATCGACGGCGAGGACGTGCGGTGCGTCTCGGGTCGGCCGCGCGGGCGATAGCGCCCAGTGCGGAAAAATTCGTCGAGCACGTCGTTTTCGTTGGTGGCGAGGATGAGCCGCCCGATGGGCAGGCCCATCTTGCGCGCCACATACCCGGCGAGGATGTTGCCGAAGTTGCCGGAGGGCACGGCGAAATCGACGCGCTGCGCGTTGTCGACGCTGGCGGCAAAATAGCCCTTGAAGTAATAGACGACCTGCGCGGCCACGCGTGCCCAGTTGATCGAATTCACGGCGCCGATCCGATGCCGCGCCTTGAACGCCGCGTCGGCATTCACCATCTTGACGATATCCTGGCACTCGTCGAAGGTGCCTTCGAGCGCCAGGTTGAAGATGTTGGGTTCGTCCAGCGCGAACATCTGCGCGGTCTGGAAGGGGCTCATGCGGCCATGCGGCGACAGCATGAATACCGTGATGCGATCCTTGCCGCGGATGGCGTATTCGGCCGAACTGCCCGTATCCCCGGACGTCGCGCCGACGATATTCAGCGAACGCCCCTCGCGTTCCAGCACGTGCTCGAACAGGTTGCCCAGCAACTGCAGCGCGATGTCCTTGAACGCGAGCGTCGGTCCGTTGGAGACGCGCAGCAGGTGCAGCCCGGGCTCGAGCGTGAGCAGCGGCGTGATTTCATCACTGCCGAAGGTCTCGCGCGTGTACGTGGCGTCGATGATGCGCTTTAAATCCGGCGCGGGAATGTCGTCGATGAAACGGGACAGCACCGCGAACGCGAGGTCGCGGTACCCGAGCGGACGCAACGCGTCGAGTTCTGCGGCGGTAAACCGCGGGTACGCCTGCGGCACCGCGAGACCCCCATCGGGCGCCAGGCCTTCGAGCAGGATCGCGCAGAACGGCTGCGGTGCATCGGCAAATGCGCCGCGGGTGCTGACGTAGCGCATCAGTTCAGTTCTTCCAGGCGGATGCGGACAATCGCGCCGCGCACGGTCGGTAACGCCTCGATCTTCGCGATCGCATCGACGATGTTGCGCTCGATGGACTGGTGCGTGAGCAGGATGATGTCGGTCTGGTCCTCGCCCTCGTCCGGCTCCTTCTGGATCATGGCGTCGATCGAGATCTCGCGGTCGGCGAGGATGCGGGTGATGTCGGCCAGCACGCCGTGCCGGTCATCCACGCGCATCCGCAGGTAGTAGCTGGTGACGACGTCGCCCATCGGCAGGAACGGCAGGTCGGTCAACTGGTCGGGCTGGAACGCGAGATGCGGCACCCGCTGCTCGGGATCGGCCGTGTGCATTCGGGTCACGTCGACGAGATCGGCGATCACCGCGCTGGCCGTGGGCTCGGCACCGGCACCGGCGCCGTAATAGAGCGTGGCGCCCACCGCATCCGCCTTGACCAGCACGGCATTCATCGCGCCTTCCACGTTGGCGATCAACCGCTTGTGCGGGATTAGCGTGGGATGCACGCGCAACTCGATGCCCTCGCGGCCGTTGGCCACCGCGCGTCGGGTGATGCCCAGGAGCTTGATCCGGTAACCCAATTCCTCGGCGTAGCGGATGTCCTCGCGCGTGAGCTTGGTGATGCCTTCGGCATAGGCCTTGTCGAACTGCATCGGCACGCCGAACGCGATGGCCGACATGATCGTGAGCTTGTGCGCGGCGTCGATGCCCTCGACGTCGAACGTGGGGTCGGCTTCGGCGTAACCGCGCGCCTGCGCTTCGGCCAGCACCTCGGCAAAACTGGCGCCGCGCGAACGCATTTCGGACAGGATGAAATTGGACGTGCCGTTGATGATGCCGGCGATCCATTCGATGCGGTTGGCAGACAACCCTTCGCGCAACGCCTTGATGATCGGAACGCCACCCGCCACTGCGGCCTCGAACACGACCATCACGCCCTTGGCGGAGGCTGCCGCGAAAATCTCGTTGCCGTGATGCGCCAGCAGCGCCTTGTTGGCGGTGACCTCATGCTTGCCGTGCGCGATGGCATCGAGCACCAGTGTGCGCGCCGGTTCGATGCCGCCGATCAGCTCGCAGACGATATCGACATCCGGGTGGCGCACGACCACGGCGGGGTCGTTGGTGAGATTGACGCCGGCAATACCACGCGTGCCATCGCGCGCCTTGTCCAGCGTGCGCGTGGCGATCCAGTTGATCCGGATCGGACGACCGGCGCGCCGGCTGATTTCCTCGTCATTGCGGCGCAGGACATCCCACGTGCCACGGCCCACGGTGCCGAAGCCCAGCAACCCCACGTACAGCGGTTTCATGGCGGGCGCGGCCATCACAGCAACCCGTCGTCGCGGAACATCTGCTTGATGCCGCGGATCGCCTGCCGCGATCGCGATTCGTTCTCAATCATTGCAAAGCGCACATGGCCATCGCCGTATTCGCCGAAGCCGATGCCGGGCGACACCGACACCCGCGCCTTGGCCAGCAGTTGCTTGGTGAATTCGAGCGAGCCCATCGCCCGATAGGGCTCGGGAATCCTGGCCCAGATGTACATCGACGCCTTGGGATTGTCGACCATCCAGCCGGCTTCGTGCAGGCCCCTGACCAACACATCGCGGCGCGCCTGGTATTTGGCGACAATTCCCGCCACGCAATCCTGCGGCCCTTCCAGCGCCGCGATGGCCGCCACCTGCAGCGGCGTGAACGTGCCGTAGTCGTGATAGCCCTTGATGCGGGCAAGCGCACCGACGAGGTCGCGGTTGCCCACCATGAAGCCGATGCGCCAGCCCGCCATGTTGTAGCTCTTCGACATCGTGAAGAACTCGACCGCCACGTCGCGCGCGCCCGGGACCTGCATGATCGA
>JBKJSU010000141.1:0-3118 GCA_046594415.1 Casimicrobiaceae bacterium
CGTGCTCGCCACCCAGGTATTCCTCGACACCTATGCCCCCGACGGCATCCGGCCCACGCTGGCGCGCGAGGTGCTCGACCACTTTGCTACCGCCACGATCGCTGCGCTATTGCGCGAACCGGCGACCACCTTCGTCGTGGCCGAGGGCTCGGGCCACATGCAGGGCTTCGTCCAGTTGACGCGCGGCGCCACGCACGCGCTCGTGCGCGCGGACAGTGCCGTCGAACTCGATCGCCTCTATGTGCTGGCGCGCTTCAACGGCCGGGGCATCGGTACCCGACTGCTGCGTCATGCGGAGGCCCTGGCCGCAACCCAAGGCGCGTCGACGCTGTGGCTCACCGCCTGGGTGGGCAATCACCATGCGCTTGCGTTCTATGATCGCCGGGGCTACCAGGACGCGGGCGCCACGATCTACCACTTTCAGGACGAGGAGTATGAGAATAGAGTGCTCGTACGCGCGCTCGACAGTGCGTATACCAGGAAGTGAATGGCCCAAGGAGGCGCGACATGAGCAAGCGTTTCGCCATTGCATGGCTGGCCACGTTCGTCGTGTGGATGGTCGGCAGCTTCATCGTGCACGGCGCGTTGCTGCAGGCCGACTACGCCGGGCTTTCCAGCATGTTTCGCCCGGAGCAGGGTGCGCAGCAGTACCTTCCGTTCATGCTCCTCGCGCATGTGCTTCTGTCCGGAGCCTTCGTGTGGATCTACGCGCGCGGCGTCGAGGCCAGGCCCTGGCTCGGCCAGGGCGTCCGCTTCGGGCTCGTCGTGGCGCTGCTGACTGTGTTCCCCACCCACATGATTTACTACGCCGTGCAACCCATGCCGGGCGCGCTCGTCGTCAAACAAATCGTGTTCGACGGGATCCTGCTGCTGGTGCTTGGCGCGGTGGCAGCCTTCCTGTATCGCAACGACAACCGTACCGCGTAGTCGATGGGCATTGAACAGTGAATGCAGGGTTCTGGTTGCGCCGCTTCCTGGCAGCGCTGGCCGCTGCCTTCGTCATCATCACCGGCGCGCAGCTGCTGCGCGGACACCCGACCGGCGATGCGGTCGCGCACGGCCTCGTGTGGTCCCTGATCAGCGCCGCGATCTTCGTCGGCGTGAATTACTACCGGTGCCGCCGCGGGCAACGCTGCGTGGTCTGCGGCGATCCGCCGGCGCCGAAGGCGTCCGCGCCGGACGGCCGCCAGGCGTAGGCAGGCGCCTTGGTCGCTATTCGAATTTCTCGCCCGAATCCTTCACCACCTTGGCCCACCGCGCCTTCTCGTCGCGGATGAACACGCCGAATTCCGCCGGCGACCCGGGCCGCAGTTCCGCGCCCGCCGCCGCCAGTCGCTCCTGCATCTCCGGCGTGGCCAGAATCTTCGTGATCGTCTGATGCAGCCTGGCCACGATCTCCGGTGGCGTTCCCGCGGGCGCCACGATGCCCTGGAATGAACCGGTCTCGAAACCCGGCAACCCGGATTCGGCTACCGTTGGAATGTCCGGCGCGGCCGCGAAACGCCTGGGACTGGAAATCGCCAGCGCCTTCAACTTGCCGCCCTTGACCATCGGGTAGGTTGCCACCATGCCGTTGAAGAGCACGTCGGCCTGCCCACCGACGACGTCGGTGATGGCCTGCGCACCGCCCTTGTACGGGATGTAGGTCCACTTGATGCCGGTGCGCAGCGCAAAGTCGACGCCAGCCAGGTGATTCGCGCCACCGACGCCGGAAACCGCAAAGTTCAACGTGCCCGGCTTGGCCTTCGCCAGTGCGATCAACTCCTTCACGTCCTTGGCCGGCAACGCGGGATTGACGGCCAGAAGATGCGGCGAGTACGCCACCATGAGCACGGGTACGAAGTCCTTCACCGGATCGAACGGCAGCGCGGGAAAGATGCTGGGGCTGATCGCCAGCGAGCCGATGTCGGCCAGCATCACCGTGTAGCCATCGGGAGGCGACTTGGCCACCAGCTCGGCCCCGACGTTACCGGTGGAGCCGGGCTTGTTTTCGATGACCACCGGCTGCCCCAATGCAGCCGTGATGCCCGGGCCGATGGCGCGCGCCAGGATGTCGGAAGTACCCCCTGCCGGATACGGCACGATGATGCGGATGGGCTTCGATGGATACGGCTGCGCCGTGGCGACGGCGGTGCCGGCCAAGGCTGCCGCGGCCACGAGCATGGCCCGTCCGCCGTTGCGCAAAAGTGAATTCATCAGGACTCCTCCAAGCATACGGTGTTGTGTTGCTACGATTGTTGGCAGCGATATGCGATGCTACTGTATTGCGCGTCTGTCGAGGGCCGGGTCGAGGTGCCATCGGGCGCCCTTGGCAATCTCCACGCGGCGGGCGATCGACCGCGAACCTCGGAGCAAGGCATGTCCGACCATGAACGAGCCGGCGCAGTCCTTTACGCGAAAGGCGTCGCGCGCGTCAGCGCATTCTATGTCGGCATCGCGGTGGCCTGGCTCATCGCCGGCAGCGCCGGCGCGGCTGAAATCAAGGTGCTGACTGCCGGGGCATTCAAGCCTGTGGTGATGGCGCTGGTGCCGGAGTTCGAGCGCCAGACCGGACACAAGCTCACCGTCGAGAACGACACGGCGGACGCGCTGGTCCGGCGCATCGGCAACGGCGAAACCTTCGACGTGGTGGTGCTCACCCCGGACGGCATGGCGCCGTTGGCCGGCGCAGGCAAGGTGGACAGCGAAATCCTGGCCGTGCCCGGCGCGGCACTCGTAGGCCCCATTCCCGCGGAAATCCAGAATTACACGGTCTACGTCGGCGGCGTGAGCATGGCGGCGCGCGACGGGCCGGCCGCGCAGGCTTTCCTTGCGTTGCTGGGCAGCGCGCGCGCCCGGGACGTTCTCCGCGACAAGCGCATGGAAGCGCCGTGACCCGCGCCGGGCCGCACCCGCCCTTCCCGCCACCCGCGCCGAGGCCCTGCCATGTCGATCAAGTTGCACAAGGACACCGAAAAGTACCTGACGGGATCGATCAAACGCTTTTTCGCAGAAGAAATGGACGCCGACATCGGCGACCTGAAGGCCGCGCTGGTGCTGGAGTTCTGCGTGCGGGAAATCGGGCCCTCCATCTACAATCAGGCAATTGCCGACGCTCAGGCCTATTTTCAGGAAAGGG
>JBKJSU010000309.1:0-7841 GCA_046594415.1 Casimicrobiaceae bacterium
CCCCCCGCGCGGGGTCGAGGAAACTTCCAATGCCGGCCAGCACCCGCTACGACGATCTCGCCCGCTCCATCACGGAGAGCTATCCGCAGCTGCCCAACAGGCTGCAGGGCATCGCGCGCTTCGCGCTCGGCAACCCCGATGCGATGGCGCTGTCGACGGTGGCGGAGATCGCGCGCGAGGCCGCGGTGCCGCCATCCGCGGTGATCCGCTTCGCCAACGCGCTCGGCTATCCTGGCTTCACCGACCTGCAGCGGATCTATCGCGAGCGTCTGGTCGCGCGTTCGGCCACCTATCGCGAACGCATCGAGCAATTGCGCCGCACCGGCGGCGACCAAGGCCACGTGGTACCACAGCTGATCGAGAGTTCCATCCACGAGCTGGAGCGTCTGCGCGACCACTTCGATGCGCGCCGTCTCGATGTCGCCACCGGCCATATTCTCGCTGCGTCGAATGTCTATCTGCTGGCACAGCGGCGGGCGTTTCCCGTGGCCGGCTACCTCGCCTACGGCCTGGCCCAGCTCGAGATTCGCGCCTTCCTGCTCGACTCGGTCGGGGGCATGCTGCGGCAACAGGTGGCGGTGGTCGGCGAAGGCGACGTGCTGGTGGCCGCCAGTTTCCGCAACTACACCGCCGAGGTCGTCGACATGGCCACGCTGGCGCGCGAGCGCGGCGCGACCGTCATCGCCATTACCGATCACGCGGTGTCGCCGCTGGCCCGCGTGGCGCAGGTGACGATCGAGATCGGCGACGACCCCGAGGCGCCGTTTCGCTCGCTGGTGGCACCGTTGTGCGCCGCCCAGGCGCTGGTGATGGCGGTGGGCTATGCGCTGACCGAGCGCAACGGCCGCAGCAAAGCCGCAAGGAAACCGCGCCGCCGCACTTGACAGGTTGCGATAATGGAATGAATATTCCACTTTGTCGCCGAACAGAACGATTGAATCGTCAGCGGCCAACCACGCGCCTGGAGGCAATGATGAGCGAAAAAGTACCGGTTTCCCCGACCAACGCCGGTGCCGACGTGACGGCGCCCGCCCCCGACACGTCACGACGTTCATTGCTGAAGACCATCGCGGCCGGTGCCGGCGCGGCAACGTTCTTCGGGCCCTGGAAAGAGAATCGCGTGTGGGCGCAGGCGGCGCAGAAGAAGCCGCTGGTGATCGGACTCACGATGGACGCGTCGGGCCAGTACGCGGCCTCCGGCGGCATGGAGCGCCTGGGCGCGATGATGGCCATCAAGGAATTCAACGACAAGGGCGGCGTGCTGGGACGGCGCATCGAGTCGATCCACATGGATACCGAAACCACGCCGGCCACGGCCTCGCGCGTGGCGGAGCGGATGATCACGCGCAACGAAGCCGCGTTCCTGGTGGGCGGCGTGCACTCCGGCGTGGCCAACGCCATCTCGCAGGTGGCGCAGAAATATGGTTGCGTCTACTTCAACTGCAACTCGAGCTCGCCCACCGAGTCGGGCAAGGACTGCCATCGCGTCAAGTTCGTCTGGGACGGCAACGGCACCAACTTTGCCGAGGCGATCACCCGCAACGCGATGAAGGCCAACGGCAAGAACTGGGTGCTGCTGACCAACGACTATGTGTGGGGCCACACCACCAGCAAGGCCACGCGGCAGCTGGTCGAGGCCTACGGCGGCAAGATCGTCGACGAGCTGTTGATCCCGCAGAACACGCGCGACTTCTCGTCCTATCTCATCAAGCTGCAGCAGATCAAGCCGGACGTGGTGGCCACGGCGGTGGGCGGCGACGACATCAAGGCGTTGCGCCAGCAGGTGGTGCAGCTTGGCCTGCAGAAGAAAATGGCGTGGATCAACAACCAGCAGGACTGGCCCGACGTCTATGGCCTGGGCCCGGAGCAGATCTTCGGCGTGTTCGGCACCACGTGGTACTGGCGCCTCGACCTGCCGGGCGTCAAGGAATTCGTCGACAGCTACCAGAAAGTGTATCCGGGCATGGCCATCCGCGTGCCGGGCAACGTCTACTACAACGGCTATGTGTCCACGCGCGAGCTGCTGCGCTGCATCGAGGAGGCCGGCACCACCGCCAACATCCCGGTGATCAAGAAGCTCGAAGGCCGCAAGATGACCGCGCGCGACCGCATGCAGGCCTACGATGGCTACATTGACTCGGCCACGCACCAGTGCCAGCAGACGATCTACATGGCCACCTACAACGACCAGCCCGCGGTGAAGGACGACCTTTACAGGATCCTGACGCAGTCGGAACCCAAGGATGTCGTCGACAAGGATTCGGCCACCACATGCAAACTCGAAACCTACGAGGCCACGCCCACGTACGAAATGTGATTGCTCGCGCGTGACGCTGCTTCCCCATCTCATCAACGGCGTCGCGCTCGGCCTGCTGTTTGCGCTGATCGCCCTCGGGTTCATGCTGGTCGTGAGCCTGATGGAGACCATCAACCTCGCGCACGGGTCGTTCTTCGCGCTTGGCATGTACGTGGCGCTGATGCTGATCGCGCCCACCGGCGAATTTGCCGGCGCGTACACCGAGTCGTGGCGCGCGCTTCCAATCGAGTGGCGCTACACGCTGGCCTTGCTGATCGCACCCATGGTCGTGGGTGTCGTCGGCATGGTGCTGGAACTCGCGTTGCGCCGCACCTACGGCCGCGATCCGCTTTACGGATTGCTGCTCACCTTCGGCGCCGCGCTGGTGCTGGAGGAAGGCATCCGCGCGATCTGGGGCTCCACCGAAAAGCAATTGCCGCTGCCCGACGTGATCGCCGGCGCATTCATGGTCGGCGACCTCATCTACGCGCGCTATCGCCTCTTCGCGTGCGCATTCGCGGCGGTGGCCATCGGCATGCTCTGGCTGTTCCTCGAGAAAACGCCCTACGGTTCGATCATCAAGGCCGGCGCGCACGACAGCGAAATGGTGCGCGCGCTGGGTATCAACCTCTCGCGGCTGCGGCTTTTCGTCTTCGCGCTGGGCGTGGCGCTGGCCGGCATCGCCGGCGTGATCATGGCGCCGATCTGGGGGATGCGTCCGCACGTGGGCGTGGATGCCGTCGTGCCCGCGTTCCTGATCATCGTGCTTGGGGGTGTGGGCAGCTTCTGGGGCGCCGTCGTGGCGGCGCTGCTGGTTGGGATGGTGGTGGGGCTCACCGGTGCCTACGCGTCGGAATGGTCGCTGCTGTCGATGTACCTGCTCTTCATCGCGGTGGTCACCTTCCGTGCGCGCGGCTTCTTCGGCAAGAAGAGCGTGCTCGATGTGTGACACTGCTGCATCTCACTCATTGCGACCCCGATCATGACCACCACCAGTTTTCGTCCCGACGATTTTACCGGCAAGGTCGCGCTGGTCACTGGCGGCTACGGCGGCATTGGCGAGGCCATCGCGCGCGATTTGGCACACCTCGGCGCCACCGTGATCGTTGCCGGCCGCGACGCGGACAAGGCGCAGGCGCTGGTCGACGCGCTCATCGCCGACGGCGGCAAGGCCTCCAGCATCGCCTACGATGCGCGCAACATCCCGACGATGCAGCTTGCCGTCGCCACCGCCGCGGCGCGCCATGGCACCATCGACTTCCTTGTCAACAGCGCCGGGACGCAGCAGATCGAGCCGCTGGTCGAGGTGACCGAGGAAGCGTTCGACCGCGTGCTGGACGTGAATCTCAAGGCATCGATGTTCATCGCGCAGGCGGTGGCGCGCGTGCAGATCGCCACGGGTCGCGGCGGGCGGCAGGTGCACATCCTCTCGGTGCGCGCGCAACTCGGCATGCGCGACCGCGGCTACTCCGCCTACTGCAGCAGCAAGGGCGGCCTCGTCATGCTGGTGAAGCAGCACGCGGTGGAACTGGCGCGGCACGGCATCAACGTGAACGGCGTCGCGCCCACCGTCGTGCGCACGCCGATGGCGTCCGACTGGCTGAACGATCCCGAGACCTACCGCAAGCTGATCGACCGCATCCCGCTGGGACGCGTGGCGGAAGTGGGCGACGTGAGCGGACCGGTGCTGTTCTTCCTGGGCGCCGCCACGGCGTTTGTCACCGGGCAGATTCTCTACGTCGACGGCGGGATCACCGCGACGCAGTAGCCGATGCCTTCGCCGCTTCAGTGCGACATCAGCACCGGCACCGTCATCGACTGCAGCATGATGCGCGTGACGCCGCCCAGCACCCGTTCCGCCAGGCGTCCGCGGCTGTAGGCTCCCATCACGATCAGGTCCGTCGACAAGTCCGCCGCCCGCGACAGCAGCAACTCGCCGACCTCGATGTCTTCCGCCACTTCGGGGCGTACCGTGACCTCGATGTCATGTCGCGCGAGGTAGGCGGCAATCGCGGCACCGGAATGCGAACCGGCGGCCGCGTCGTCCTTGGGCGATGCGATCGCCATCACGGCGACCTTGCCGGCGCGCTTCAGGAGCGGCAGCGCATCGCATACGGCACGCGTCGATTCGCGCGACTCCTTCCACGCGATCAGCACGTTCTGCCCGACGACAGGGTAGTCGCCGTAGTGGGGAACAACGAGCAGCGGCCGTCCGGCATCCATCAGCATCCCGTACAGCAGGTTGGTCGCGAACGCGGCATCGGCATCCTCGGGCAGCGGTTGCCCGACGACCGCGATATCGGCGTAGCACATGTGCAGGACCGCGGCATCGATCGCGGGGCCGGCCGGCGCCGACCACGACACCGCCGTCAACTGCTCGGCGGCCGCACCGGTGCGAAACCGGTTCTCCGCGTGTGCCTGCGCCTTGCCGGTCTCCTGCAGCCGGCTCTCAACGACGGAGTCCGGCAGCATCGCCGCCTTGAACGGCGTCATTTCGGGAGCGGCAGAGAAGTAGACGCCCTGCAGGTCGGCGCCGTAGCTCCGCGCGAGCCGGGCCGCGACCCGGATGCGACGGTCGCTCTGGTCGGTGTCGTCGACCTGGACGAGAAAGGAACGATAGCCCATGGAATCTCCGGTTGATGGTCTCCCGTCATTCTGCCCTCTTGCCGGCGTGCGCGATTTGACGCCGATCATGCCGAAGGCGCGCGGCCGCACGGGAGCAGCCGGCAATACCGGCGGAACCGCAGGGTGCGAATCGCTCAGTGCAGGCGCTCGCGCGACTTGCGGGCCGAGTCGGACAGCGTGCGGCGCGAACCGCTGCCGCGTGTCTGCGCGGCGCGCAGGCCTTGCCAGAAGCGATAGATCAGCACCGAGGCCACCGCCAGTTCTTCGACCAGGCTGGCGCGCTTTTCCTTGTCGTCGATCCATTCCGTGAATTCCGGATCCTGGTCGCCGAAGGCCAGCGCCTCGATCGGAAAGATCCAGTCGCGCGCATCCTCGGCGTCGTACAGCGGCTGCCACGCTTCGTCCCGCAGCTTGATGCCGGCCATGTAGCCTTCGCACCATGCCGTGCCTTCCGGCGGCTGCTTCTCGTCGGACTTCTTTTCTTCCGGCAGGTACAGGAGCGGCTTGAAGCGCGTGGGCGACTCGGCCAGCGTGCGCTGGATGCCCACCATGTGCCGCAGGATCAGCGCCATGATCGTCTGCGCCTGCTCGCTGTTGCCATAGGCCGGCGTGGCGCTGCTGCCGCCATCGCTCCATACCTGCGGCAGCCATTCCGACGGCTGGATCTGCTCGGGACCGCTCACGATGGACGCGAGAAAACCGTCGAGCATCTCGAGGTCCATGCAGTCTTCGGGCACGGCGTCGGACGCGAGAAAATTCTCGAGTTCGTCGAGCTCGGCGTCGTTCAGAGGTTCGTCCAGCGCGCGCGTTTCGTTCATGATGACCATGCAAACAAAGTGGAACCGCACATCATGCGGGTTTTCTTACAATGGCGCAACTTGAGTGGCTTAGGCGCAATGCCTGCGAGGCTTCAGCCTCGCACCGCTACCGCAACTTGTGCGCGAGGTTCAACGCCGCTGCGATCAGCAGCAGCGCGCCCGCCTGGTGCGCCGCCGCCAGATGCAGCGGGACGACGAGCAGCAGCGTGTAGATGCCCAGTGCAATCTGCACCGCCAGCATGCCCAGCAACAAGTGGGACGCCAGCCGCGCTGGCGCTAACACTTCAATCGTCCGCGCCACCTTCCACCACAGCGCCGGCACTGCGAACGCGAGCAGCCATGCCAGCAATCGATGGTCGAACTGCACGGTGGCCATGTTGTAGAAGAAGTTTCGCCACCAGGGCTCGATCATCATGATCTCGGGCGGGATCAACTGACCGTTCATCAGTGGAAAAGTGTTGTAGGCAAAGCCCGCTCGAATGCCCGCGACGAAGCCGCCCGACAATATCTGCAGGAACACGAGCGCGACGACGCCGAATGCCAACTGCCGCACCGGGCGCAGCGTGGCATCCGCACTGCCCGCGCGTCGCGCATCGAGCAGGCTGAGCGCCACCCAGAACATCGCGGCGAAGATCACGATCGCAAGTCCAAGATGCGCCGTCAGGCGAAACTGCGACACCCGCGGGTCGTCGACCAGGCCGCTCTTCACCATGTACCAGCCCATCGCGCCCTGGAGTCCGCCCAGCACGAAGATGACGGCGAGGCGGCCGCCGTAGCCGGGTGGAATGCGCCGCCGCGCAAGGAACCAGAGGAACGGCACGAGGAACGCAACCCCGATCAGGCGGCCCAGTACGCGGTGCGCGTATTCCCACCAGAAGATGCCCTTGAACTCGTCGAGTTCCATCCCCTTGTTGACCTGCTGGTACTCGGGCGTGACGCGATACTTGTCGAACGCAACCTGCCAGTCCTGGGCGGACAGTGGCGGGACGGTGCCCACGATCGGCTGCCACTCGGTGATCGACAGCCCCGAATGCGTGAGGCGGGTGACACCGCCTACCACCACCATGGCGAAGACCAGCACGCAGCACACGAGGAGCCAGATAGCGACCGCGCGCGAACGCCGCATGGCCAGGGGCGACGAGGCGATTGCAGGGACGGAAGGGCCAGGATGGGACAGCACCGTTGCCATGGCCGGAATTATCCCACGCGACCCTCGCGACGCCCGCTGGACGCCCCCTGGACGCCCCTGGACACCAACTTCCGCCGCCGCGCGTAAAATGAGCGCCGATGCGACAGCGCCTGACCGCTGCGCGACCCTGCGGGGTCACCAATCCGTTCCGAATCTGCACCGCGCGGCCGCCTCACCGTCCGCCTCACCATTTTGCACAAGGATTCACATGACATCGAAACTCTCGTTGCTGGGCCTCTTGCTGGCCCTCGTTGCCGCGCCGGCAATGGCGCAGGTCACCGTCACCGATGCCTGGGTACGCGGCACGGTTCCCGGGCAGAAGGTCACCGGCGCCTTCATGCGCATCACCAGCGTCACCGATACGACGCTGGTGTCAGCGTCGTCGCCCGCCGCCAAGGTCGTGGAGATCCACGAGATGGCCATGGATGGCGGCGTAATGAAGATGCGTGCCGTCGACAAGGTGGCACTTCCCGCAGGCAAGTCCGTGGAATTGAAGCCGGGCAGCTATCACGTGATGATGATGGATATCACCCAACCGCTCGCGGAAGGGCAAATCGTGCGGGTCACGCTGACGTTCGTCGGCAAGGACGGCAAGAGGACGACGCAGGAAGTAAAGGTTCCGGTGAAGGCGTTGACCGCCACCGACGGGCACAAGCACTGACGTTGGTACCGCTCCACATGCCAAAACCCGGAGCGATCGCACCATCCGGGTGAAGGCGCGGCCCTGGAACAATGTCCAGGCGCCCGGATGTTGCAGAGCACAACGCGATTCGCGTTGACAGCGCGCCCTTCGCACGAAACAATTGGTCCGACCACCTGACCAGAGCGCCGCGCCCCCGGATGCAGTCTGAACCGAGGCATGCGCCGAGCGGTGGCACCACCAACCCGAGGAGGAATCAAATGCGATTTACCA
>JBKJSU010000396.1:0-3314 GCA_046594415.1 Casimicrobiaceae bacterium
CTGCGCTGCACGGTCGAGTCCACCGGCGGTTCGGTGTTCAACATCAACTCCGTCATGTCGGGCGACATGGACGTGGGCTTCGCGCAAAGCGACACGCAGTTCTACGCGATGAAGGGCGAAGGCGCGTTCAAGGACAAGCCGCAGCCCAAGCTGCGCGCGCTATTCTCGGTCTACCCCGAGCTCTTCACGCTGGTGGCACGCCAGGACGCCAATATCAAGAAATTCGAGGACATCAAGGGCAAGCGCATCAACATCGGCGACCCGGGCTCCGGCACGCGCTCGACGATGGAACTCGTGATGAAGGAGTTCGGCATCACGCAGGGCGAACTCAAACTCGCGTCGGAGCTGAAGTTCATCGAGATGGCGCCCGCGTTGTGCGACAACAAAATCGACGCCTTCGTCTTCGTGGCCGGCCATCCCAATGCCATCTTCCAGGAAGCCGCGACGTCCTGCGCGTCGAACATCGCCTCCGTCGCCGGCGCGCCGATCAACAAGCTCGTGATGGCCAATCCGTTCTACGCCAAGGCTGACATCCCCGGCAAGATGTACAAGGGCACCGATGCGGCGCAACCGTCGTTCGGCGTGCTGGCCACGCTGGTGGTCAGCGCCGACATGCCGGACGCCACGGCCTATGTCATCACCAAGGCGGTCTTCGACAACTTCGACGACTTCAAGAAGCTGCATCCAGCCATCACCAATATCACGAAGGAAGGCTCACTGGAAGGCAACTCCGTCCCCTTCCATCCGGGTGCCGTGAAGTACTTCAAGGAAAAGGGCCTGATGAAGTAACGCGTGACCGGCGTCGCCAACCAGTCGCTGCTCGACGAGGTCGTCGCAGCCGAAACGGGCGCGCGCGCACCCCAGGGTGCCACGCGCCTGCTGATCATCAATACGGCGGTCGTGTGGTCGCTGTTCCAGTTGTGGATTTCCTCGCCGGTGCCGTTCTGGCTCTCGGCGGCGGTGCCTTCGCTGCAGCGCTTCGTGATGTTCAACGACACAATGGCGCGTTCAATCCACCTCGCGTTCGCCGTCTTCCTGGTCTACCTGTGCTATCCGCTGTGGCGAGGCGCGCCGAGGAAACGCGTGCCCGCGTACGACTGGCTGTTCGCGGCCATTGCCGCGTTCTGCGCGCTGTACATCTTCCTGTTCCACGCCGGACTGTCGTTGCGGCCGGGATCGCCCACCCGCTTCGACATCGCGGTGTCGATCGTGGGCGTGCTGACGCTGCTCGAGGCCACGCGCCGCTGCCTGGGCCTGCCGATGACGATCATGGCGATCGTGTTTCTCGGTTACATGTTCGGCGGACCTTACATGCCGGACATGATTTCGCACAAGGGCGCGTCGCTGTCGCGCGCGGCCTCGCACATGTGGCTGACTACCGAAGGCGTGTTTGGTGTGGCGCTTGGCGTGTCCACCAGCTTCGTGTTCCTGTATGTGCTGTTCGGCGCCATGCTCGACCAGGCGGGCGCGGGCAATTACCTCACCCGGGTGGCCTTTGCGCTGATGGGCCACATGCGCGGCGGCCCGGCCAAGGCCTCGGTGTTGTCGTCCGGATTGAACGGCATGATCTCCGGCTCGTCGGTGGCCAACGTGCTCACCGGTGGCAATGTCACCATCATGCTGATGAAGCGCGTGGGCTATTCGCCGGTGAAGGCCGGCGCGATCGAGGTGGCCGCGTCCTCCAACGGTCAGATCATGCCGCCGGTGATGGGCGCTGCGGCATTCCTGATGGTCGAGTACGTCAACATCCCGTACACCGAAATCATCAAGCACGCATTCCTGCCCGCCATCCTGGCCTATCTGTCGCTGTTCTACATCGTCCACCTTGAAGCCTTGAAGGCCGGCATGCGCGGCCTGCCGCGCCGCCCGTCGCCGCTCAAGGATCGATTGCTGGGTTGGGGCTTCACCATCGCCGGCACCATCGTCATCGTCTGGGGCGCCATGCGCCTTACCGAGTGGATACCGTCCGTATTCGGCGAGGCATCGTCGGTAATCGTCGGCGTATTGCTGCTCGTCGTGTACGTGGGCACCGTTGCCCTGTCCACGCGGTATCCGGGTGAGCCCGACGCCGAGATCAATCCCGACACGATGCTCGAACTGCCGGAAACCAAGCCCACCGTGCTGGCCGGCCTTTTCTACATCCTGCCGCTCTTCATCCTCGTGTGGTGCCTGATGGCACTGGAGCAATCGCCGGGGCTCGCCGCGTTCTACGCATGCACGTTCATGGCCGTGATGCTGGTCACGCAGCGGCCGCTGCTCGCCTTCTTCCGCAAGCACTCGCAGGCCGGAACCGTGCGCCGCGGCATCGACGACCTCTACAAGAGTCTCGAACTGGGCGGCCGCAACATGATCGGCATCGCGATCGCCACCGCCACTGCCGGGATCATCGTCGGCACCGTCAGCCTCACCGGCATCGGCCAGGTGCTGGCGGGCGTGGTGGAAGAGTTGTCGATGGGCTCGCTGATGGGTGTGCTGCTGCTCACCGCGCTACTGTCGCTGATCCTGGGCATGGGCCTGCCCACCACCGCCAACTACATTGTCGTGGCTACGCTGCTGGCACCCGTGATCGTCTCGCTGGCCGCTTCGCACGGACTGGAGGTGCCGCTGATCGCCGTGCATCTCTTCGTGTTCTATTTCGGAATCATGGCCGACGCCACGCCGCCCGTCGCGCTAGCCGCGTATGCCGCCGCCGGCCTGTCGGGCGCCGATCCGCTCAAGACCGGCATCCAGGGATTCCTGTACGAAATGCGCACGGCCATCCTGCCGTTCGTGTTCGTCTTCAATACCGAGCTGTTGATGATCGACATCGGCTCGCCGCTGCACTTCACGTGGGTGATCGTCATCTCCATCATCGCGTGCTTCAGTTTCGCCGCTGCCACGCAGCGCTTTTTCCTCGTGAAAAACCTCCTGTGGGAAACGGTGGCGATGCTGGTGATCGCATTCACGTTGTTCCGGCCCGACATCTATCGCGACTGGTTCTTTGCCCCGTTCTCGGTAACCCAGGTCGCGGCCATGCAGCCGGTGATCGACGATCTGAAGCCCGGCGACAACATGCGCCTGCGGGTCGAGGTCGAGGAGAAGTCGAAATCGGGCACCACGCGCGAGGAACGCACGTTCATCCTGCCGATCACCAAGGGTTCTACCGAAGGTCGCCTGTCGCGCACAGGACTCACCACGCAACTGAAGGACGGCAAGCTCGAAATCGTCGACATCGGCGTTGACAGCCCGGCGGAAAAAGCGCGGCTCGACGTGGCCAACACCAACCGGGTGCTGGGCATCGAGGTGCGCAATGCGCAGCCGGACAAGGCGTGGTT
>JBKJSU010000556.1:0-4722 GCA_046594415.1 Casimicrobiaceae bacterium
GCATGGCGCAACGCGATCCGTCCGGAGACGCGGCTCTTCTTCGGTGAAACGCTGGGCAACCCCGGGCTCGATGTCCTCGACATACCGCGTGTGTCGGCGCTGGCCCACGAGCATGGCTTGCCGCTGCTGATCGACTCGACCTTCACCACCCCTTATCTCATTCAGCCTTTCGAGCTTGGCGCCGATCTCGTCTTTCATTCGGCCACCAAGTTCCTGTCCGGCCACGGCGTGGTGATCGGCGGGGTGCTGGTGGATTCGGGCAAGTTCGATTGGGATGCCGGTGCAGCGCGCGGCAAGTTTCCGACACTGACCGAGCCGTATCGCGGTTTTCACGACATGGTGTTCAGCGAGGAGTCCACGACGGGCGCGTTCCTGCTGCGTGCGCGGCGCGAGGGCATCCGCGATTTCGGCGCCTGCATGGCGCCCTTTACCGCGTTCCAGATCCTGCAGGGCATCGAGACGTTGCCGATCCGGATGCAGCGGCATGTGGAAAACGCGCGCAAGGTGGTCGCCTTTCTCGCCGCGCATCCGCTGGTGCAGGCGGTGGGCTATCCGGAGCTGCCGGATCACCCGGATCACGCACTGGCGAAAGTGTTGCTGCCGCGCGGTTGCGGCGCCGTCTTTTCGTTCAGCATTCGCGGCACGCGTGCGCAGGGCCGCAAGTTCATCGAAGCACTCTCGCTGTTTTCGCACCTAGCCAATGTTGGCGACGCCAAGTCGCTCGTGATCCATCCCGCGTCGACGACCCATTTCCGCATGTCGGCCGAGGATCTGGTCCGCGCCGGCATCACCGAGGGCACGATCCGCCTGTCCATCGGCCTCGAAGACCCGGACGACCTGATCGAGGATTTGTCGCGCGCGCTTTACGCGGCGGGCAAGGCGGCATGACCGCCGTCACCACGCCGTCGATCCTGCTGGGGATGCGGGTTCCCGACAAGTTCGTGCACGCACTGGCCCAGCGCGGTCGCGTGCTGGGTCCGCCCGCCGGTTCGTTCCCTGACTTTGTCGCCGCGATGCCTGTCGCCGATCGCGCCGCGGTGCGTGCCGTGGTCACGATGGGCACCGTCGGCGCCACCGACGCGACGATGGCGATCCTGCCCGCGCTCGGCATCGTCAGTTGCCTCGGCAGCGGCTATGAAGGCGTCGACCTCGCCGCCGCGCGTGCCCGGCGCATCGTTGCCACGCATAGCCCGTCCGCCAATGCATCGGCGGTGGCCGACCTGGCGCTCGGGCTGATGATTGCCTCCGTGCGGCGGATGTTCGACGCCAATGCATTTCTGCATCGCGGCGAATGGAAGGGCAACGCTTCGCGCCGGATGCCGGCGGTGCGCGGCCTCACCGGTCGCCGCGTGGGCATCTACGGCCTCGGCGCGATCGGTGAGCGCATTGCGCTCCGTGCGGCGGCCTTCGAAATGGAAGTGGCCTATCACAATCGCCGCCCGCGGGACGACGTGCCGTATGCGTATCACGCGACGTTGCTCGAACTGGCCGCATGGTCCGACGTGCTGATCGTGGCCGTGCGCGCCGGCGACACCAACCGCCACGCGGTCAACGCGGAGGTGCTTGCCGCGCTGGGAGCGACCGGACACGTCGTCAACATCGCGCGCGGCGCGGTGATCGACGAAACTGCATTGATAACTGCGCTGACGGACGGCACCATCGAAGGCGCCGGACTCGACGTATTCGAGCACGAGCCCGACGTTCCCGCCGCGCTGCTCGCGTTGCCCAATGTCGCGCTCACGCCGCACATCGGCGGCGCGTCGATCGAGGCGCAGGCCGCGATGCAGGCGCTGGTGCTGGCCAATCTCGACGCTTTCCTGGCGGGAAAGCCCGTATTGACGCCAGTGGCCGGGTCCGCCCCCGCGTATCCCGCGGCGATGTCCCGCGCGGCCCGTTAGCGACGCGATCATGCGTATCGTCGTCGACAATGTCGAAACGTATGTCTACAGCGGTTCGCGCCCGCTCGTCGCCGCGCAACCGACCGTGCTGTTCGTGCATGGCGCCGCGCACGACCACAGCGTATGGGCGCTGCAATCGCGCTACTTCGTGCACCATGGCTTCAACGTGTTGGCGGTGGATCTCCCGGGACATGGTCGTTCGGCCGGACCTCCACTCAACTCCGTCGACGCGATCGCCGGCTGGCTGCCGCACGCGCTGGATGCCGTCGGCGTTGCCAGCGCCGCCATCGTGGGCCATTCGATGGGATCGCTTGTGGCGCTCGCGTGCGCAGGGCGCCACGGCGAGCGCGTGACCAAGGTCGCGTTGCTGGGACCGGCAGTGCCGATGGCGGTCAGCGATGCGCTGCTTGCCGCCGCGCATGCCGACGACCACCTCGCGTTCGAACTCATCAACGGCTGGTCGCATAGCGCGGGCAAGCAACTGGGCGGCAACCAGGTGCCGGGGATGTGGATGACGGGGACATCGATGCGGCTCATGGAGCGCTCCGGCCCCGGCGTGCTGTACAACGACCTCAAGGCTTGCGCCGACTATGCGGGCGGCCTCGATGCCGCCGCTGCCGTGCGCTGTCCGGTGCTGGCGATCGTGGGCGCGCGCGACGTGATGGCGCCGCCCAAGGGCGCACAGGCCATGCTGGCCGCGTTGCCACAATCGACGGTTGTGACCTTGCCGGACACCGGGCACGCGATCATGGCCGAGCAGCCCGACGCCGTGCTGGATGCGTTGCGCCGCTTCCTTTGACGGCGCGAATGTAGCCACATACCATTGCGGCCGCGATCCGCGAGTGCAAGCTGATCGAAGACGTGAATGGCATTGAGCACGTCCTTCACAATCCGCAATAGCTGCGCAAAAAAACGGGCGCCGAAGCGCCCGCTTGCACGGAGGTGACCATCAAACAACAAATCCGCCCCTTCGCAACTGCAGGATATTTTCTTTGCCGGGCTTGAATATGGCCCGCAGAGAATCAACCACGGCGTGAGCCTTGATGCGATTCTCATGACTGACGTCACATATGAATACATCAATCGCAACAATGAGAAGCTTGGGCCAGGTTCGAATCAGCAGATGCGATTCCGCCAGGCGCACTGCGCCAACTATTCCTTCGTCTGCCGTGATCCGAAAGTCGTCGCCACTGATGGGCATTCCTGCGCCCACCATCGCATCCCGGCAAATATCTCGAAGGGCCGAGGTGCTGCAAAGCGCGTTGGATTGTGCGCGGCAGCCATGCCATTCCGCCAGGACCTGGATACCGCCACCGGGTTCGGTGTCGAAGTTCATGTGTGTCATTTCCAGCAACATCAGCATTTTCCAATTCGCTTTACAGGATTGCATGCGGGATTCGTACCCACACCCAACTACCTGTTAATCCTGGACATCCGTGTCGGTGCAGAGAATCGGTTACTCCCGTCCGCACCGCTGCTTGCACATGACTTGCAACCCGGCAGGAGCGCTCCCACAGCACGCCACGAGCGGCCGTCCAGCGCGCGAACCGGGCATTCCCATCAGGATGGAGAGCGAGACCCTTCACCGTGTAGGGAATGCGCGAAAAATTCTTTGATTGAGGCGTGATCCGTTTTAATCAGCGCGATGGCAATGTTTCATGTGGGCGAGCCAGGCCACAGCCCGCATGCGTCGAGCAGGGCGGCTTGCGAGACCGCGACTATCCAGCCGAGCGCAACCTTCTCCAGGGAAGCAACGGGTTTAGTATGGAAGTGCACTGCGAGGAGAAGGTCAAATCGACTCGCGCATGAACTCGGTGCGCCTGCGAACGGTGGCGCCCGCGCGGATGTCTTGTTCCACGGATACGGTGTTGTGGTTGATGATGCGTTGGCTTTGCATTACAAAACGACCCGCTGGCGGTCAAAGCCCACACCGATCAAGTCGGAAATTGTCTGTTGTGCATCGGCGAGGCTGGAGTACAAGCCGACGACGGTGCTCATCGGGAACCGCCAGGTTTGAGTACTGCAGGAGGAGCGGCGTCCGGCGGCAGGTCAAAATAAGGGTTGTAGCCAGCGATCGGCGGCGGGGACGCCACAACGGCCTGCACAGCGGCGCGCGGGAGAGCTGCGGAAGCACTCCGCGACCACCTTGCCGCCGTCGGTTGAGGATAGCGTTTCAGCAGCAGTGGCAAGTTGAGAAAGTCGTCACTTTTCCCGTTGTGCTTGTTCGTCGACATGGCGTATCTCCGGTGGCATCGTGCAATGAGTCAGCGCCGCGAAAGTCGCGTGTTCATGCAGGACCACGTTACCGCGGTACGAGTGTGTGGAAGATAGGAATTCGACGGATATCCATGTCGGGCAAATGCCGACGCCTTCACCGCATGGTGGATTGATTCCGTCAGCGGTTCCGCGCGATGCCGAGCGGCCGCAGTGTCCTGCCTGGCACGTGGTCATTTCACAGCAACCGAGATCGACGGGACGCGACCGCAGGAAGTAAGCGCCTGGTGATTTTGCCGTAGGACGAAGCGGGACAGGACCCGGTTGCCCAACCTGCTACGGAACACCGGCCAAGGTCTGCCCGACTTGCCGGTCGAGCACGGGCGCCGATGCCGCCGATTTGCGCAGTTCCCGTTCGTAGCATGCGATGACCTGCGCCCCGAGCAGCAGGAACAATGCCGCTACTTCCACGCTGAGCAGGATCGTGACGGCGGCAGCAAACGAGCCGTAGACCAGCGTGATCTGCGAAAGCGCACCGTAATACCAGACGAGCACATGGCGGGTGATTTCCCACAGCAGGCCGGCGGTGACACCACCGATGATCGCGTGT
>JBKJSU010000560.1:0-4045 GCA_046594415.1 Casimicrobiaceae bacterium
GTCGTGCTGGGTCATCACGATCGTCATCCCGAGGACCGGTATCTCGACATCCGGCGCCGGATGATGGCCGCGGGCACCGCCATGCGCAATTTCGGATCGGCTGCGCTGCAACTGGCGCATGTCGCCAGCGGCCGCTACGATGGCTTTGTCGAGCTCGAATTGTCGGCGTGGGATGCCGTGGCCGGTCTGCTGCTGGTGGAGGAGGCTGGTGGCTATCACGTGCCGTTTGCCACCGCCACGCCGATGAGCAAGGCGCCGTGCCTCGCGTGCACGCCGGGCATTGCCGTGGCGCTGAAGGACGTGGTGGGTTCGTTGTAGCGGTACGCCTGACGATGGTGCGATGGCGATGCGTGCAGGCGAGGCTTCAGCCTCGCGGCAAACCAGCAACGCCTCGTCCAGAGAGTGTTCGCGTGCCGCGAGGCTGAAGCCTCGCCTGCAGGAATTTGACCGCCAGCAGTTTGACCGTCAGCAGTTTGACCGTCAGCAGTTTGACCGTCGGCAATTTGACCGTCGGGAATCAAGCCGTTACTTGAAGTCGCCGGCGAACGCGTACGTGAAGTCGGCGGACTTGAGATACTTGCGGATCGCGGCATTCACATCGGCCGTGGTCAGCTTTTCGATGGCGGCATCAACCGCGGCCGACACCGCATACGTGCGCCCGAGATACGCCTGCGACGTCAGCGCGCCGGCCACGGATCCATCTTCGCTGCGCCCGAGCTTGCGCTCCTGGATCACCGCCGCCTTCGCGTCCTTGACCTCGGTATCCGTGAAGCCGTCCTTCAGCAAGCGCGCGAACTCGTCGGCGAAACCGGCGCGCACCTTGTCCAGGTTTTGCGGCGCGAAGATGGCGTACATGCCGAACGAGCTGTTGGGCTCGAACGAATTCGGCTGGAAGAACGTGCCCGCGCTGTACGAAAGCCCGTCCTTCTGGCGGATGCGCTCGTAGATGCGCGACGACGGCGACTCGCCCAGGATGAAATTGGCCACCAGCAATGCCGCGTAATCCGGGTTCGTGTCGTTGACCGGCCACTTTTCGTTGCCGATCAGGATCGCATTGGCCTTGTCGGGCACGGCGAGCCGTAGCGCGGCGGGCTTGATCGCGCGATACGGATCCGGCACGCGCGCGTACCCCGACGGGCTCTTCCAGCGGCCGAAGAGCTCGGTGACCAGCGCCTTCATCGCGGCGGGATCGAAGTCGCCGACGATCGAGAGTTCGGCGTCACTCGCGCCGTAGAATTGCTTGTAGAAATTCTTCACGCCGTCACCGGTGACCGCGTTGTTCCACGCGATGCTTTCGTCGATCGTGGGAATGTAGCGCGGATGACCGGCGGGATACGGATTGTCGTGCCGGCCCAGTGCCCGTTGCGCAACGTCCTGCGGCTCGGACTTGGAGGCCTCGAACCGGGTGTTGCGCTGGCGCTTCAGCGTGTCGAGCTCGGTGGCCGGGAACGCCGGGTCCTGCAACACTTCGGCGGTGAGCCGCAGCGTGTCCGCCAACTGCCCGCGCACCGTCTGGCCGCTGGCCGTGGCGCCCGTCTGCGTGCCGCTGACGCCGACCTTGGCGCGGAACTTGTCGAAGGCGTCGTCGATTTCCTGGCGCGACTTCTTCGTCGTGCCGCGCAGCAGCATGCCGCCGGTGAGCGTGCCGTCGGTGGCCTTGCCGGCGACCGACTGTTCGTTGCCGAAATGCAGCGACAGGTTGAAGTTGACCGTTTCGCCGCGCGTCTTCTTCGGCAGCAGCGCCACCTTCATGCCGTTGGGCAGCGTGAAGCGCTGCGTACGCGCGTCGAGGTTGGCCGGTGACGGATCGAAGGTCTCGCCCGCGGCCGTGGCGGTGTCGCCCTTGTAGTCCTTGACCAACGCGGCCACGTCGACCTTGGGCGGCACCGGCGCGCGATCGGGCTTCGCATCGGGAATGAACTCGCCCACAGTCACGTTGGAGCGCTTGAGATAGTCGAGCGCCACGCGCTGCACGTCGGCCGCCGAGACGGTGCGATAGGCATCGCGCTGGATGAAGAACAGCCGCCAGTCGCCTATGGCAATGGACTCCGAAATCGCCACGCCGAACTGCTGCGGACTGGCGATCACGTCGTCGTAGTACTTGGCCGCCTTGGCGCGAACGCGCGCCACCTCGGCTTCCGTGATCGGCTCCTTCGCCACGTTGGCGAAGGTGGCGAACATGGCCTCGCGCGCGGGCTCGATCGCGTCGCCGTCGGGGATTTGCGCAAAGAATGTCAGCGTGCCGGGGTCCTGCTGCGCACTGGACCAGACCGAGACCGCGGTGGCCTTCTTCGTCTCGACCAGCGACTTGTAGAGGCGACCCGCAGGTGCCAGCGTCATAACCTCGCCGAGCGTGTCCGTTGCAACGTAGTCGGGATGCGCGCCGCGGCCCACCTTGTACATCATGCCGAGGAACTTGGAGTTGCCCACGCGCCGCAACGTCGCCGAGCGCTCGCCGTCCTGCACCGGATCCTCCGTATAAATGGCGGGCAGCACGCGCGACGGCTTCGGGATCGGGCCGAAGTATTTCGCGATCTTGTCCAGCGTGGAGTCCACGTCGAACTTGCCGGCGACGATCAGCACGGCGTTATCCGGCTGGTAGTACAACTTGTAGAACGCCTGCAGACGGCCGATGTCGACGTTTTCGATGTCGGAACGCGCGCCGATCGTAAGGTGGCCGTAGTTGTGCCACTGATAGGTGGTGGACAGCATCTTGCCGTAAAGCACCAGTTGCGGATTGTTTTCGCCGTTCTCGAATTCGTTGCGCACCACCGTCATCTCGGTGTCGAGGTCGCTCTTGCGGATGAACGAATTGACCATCCGGTCGGCTTCCATCCCCAGCGCCCAGTCGAGGTTGTCGCTCGATGCCGTGAAGGTCTCAAAATAGTTGGTGCGGTCCGAACTCGTGGAGCCGTTGTACTCCATGCCGCGGCGTCCGAGTTCCTGCTGGATGTTGCCGCGCGAAGGCGTGCCCTTGAACACGAGATGTTCGAGCAGGTGCGCCATGCCGGTCTCGCCGTAATTTTCCTGGGCCGAGCCCACCTTGTAGGTCACGTTGACGACCGTGGTGGGCTTCGAGGCGTCGGGGAACAGCAGCACCGTGAGGCCGTTGGCCAGGCGATATTCCGTGACGCCCTCCACCGAGGGCCCTTGCGTGACGCCCGCGGGCAACGCGGCGTGGGCGCCGGCGGTGATGAAGAGCGGCAGCAGGAAGGCGGCGATGCGCCGCGGCCAAGCAGTCAGTGCAGACATGGAGGCAACCTCGGGTAATTGGCGCGCGGAGTATAGCGTCTGCTGCCTTAAGAGCAGCTTAGATGACCGTAGTTCCCCGGACGCAAACGTGCAAGTAAGACTGTAGGCGAGGCTTCAGCCGCGCAGGGAAATCGCGGCGTTGATCCCGCGCGGCTGAAGCCTCGCCTACAGGGAGGGTTTTGCGGGTGTAGTCATGCGTGGTGCTTGCGCGCCTGGGGCAAGAACATCACTGCGATCGCCGCCGCCGCCGCAATCACCGCCAGCAACCCCATCAGGAAGCCGAAGCCGTTGGCCTTCACCAGCGGCCCCAGCACCCACACCGCGAGCGAGCTGGCGCCGAAGGCGATGGCGAGGCGCACGCCGGCCACGCGCGAGCGCATGCGGTCGTCCACGTAGCGCACGATCAGCGCGTCGGTGAACGGAATGGCGCCAAACACGAAGGCCATGAACGCGATCGCCAACACGTAGAAAGCCCAGCCCTCGGCGTAGACCGCCAGCACGAACAGCGGAATCTGCATCAGCACGATGCCGAGGAAGAGGTGCTTCAGCGGATAGCGGTCGATGGCACGCCCCACGATCACCTGTGCGAACGAGGCCAACGTGTACACGAGCCCGAGTAGCAGGCCGAGGCGCGCCGGATCGCGCGTGACGGCCTGCATCCGTTGCGCCAGCAGCACCCCGTTGCCGTTGGTCGTGAAGTTGAACAGCAGGCTGCCACAGGTCGAGGTCAGCGTGAGGATCAGCACGATGCGCGCGAGGTCGCGCGCCGAGTGCTCGGACTGCTTCGGCGCGC
>JBKJSU010000578.1:0-3877 GCA_046594415.1 Casimicrobiaceae bacterium
GTGCACCGACGCGTGGAACGCGACGGTGGGCGCGGCGCGCGGATACAAGATCGACTAGGCGTTTCCCGGCCGGACCGGCCGTGCCACTGGGCGCGGCCGGCGTCCCATCACAAGGACTATCGATGAACAATCCCATCAGTCGCATCGTGGAACCGTTGGCGCGCATGGCGGCCATCGTATGCGGGTACGGCGTGCTGCTGCTGTCGGTGGTGGTGTCCATCGACATCGTCGGCCGCAAGCTCTTTGGCTTCACCTTTCAGGGCACCGACGACCTGGGCGGCTATGTACTGGCGATCATCGCCGTGGTGGGTGCCTCGTACACGATGGCGATGCGCGGCCATACGCGGGTCGATGTGTTCCTGGTACGGTTTTCCGCCGGTTGGCAGCGAATTCTCAATACCGTCGCGATGGTCACCATGGCCGCTTTCGCGGCGTTTGCCGCGTGGCGTGGCAGCGACGTGTTGATGGAGTCGATCGAATTCCAGAGCGTGGCGAGCAATCCGCTGCAGACGCCGCTATGGCAGCCCCAACTGCTCTGGGTGATCGGGCTGGCGCTCTTCGCCGTCATCTCGCTTGCGTACGCCGTGCACGCGTTGGTGCTGCTGAAGCGCAGCAGCCCCGATCTCAACCGTTTCTACGGACCTGCCAGCGCGCAGGACGAACTCGAGGCCGAGTTGACGGCGCGCGCGGAGCGGGCGGCGCAAGCAGAGCAGGGAGCATCCAAATGATCGACCTCACCGGCGCCGCCATCGGCTTTGTCCTGCTCATCGGGATGATGTCGCTGGGCCTTCATGTGGCGTTCGTCATGTTCGCCATCAGCATGCTCGGCGGGATCTTCTACCTCGGCTGGCCGGCCACGCTGCAGTTCGGCACGCAATACTGGGGCGCCACCAACAACTTCGTGCTGGTGGCGATTCCACTGTTCGTGTTGCTGGGCGAGCTGCTGGTGCGCGGCGGATTCACCGATCGCATGTACCGTTCGCTGTCGGATTGGCTCAATCCACTGCCGGGTGGCCTGCTGCACACGAATATTGGCGCGTCGGCCATGTTTGCCGCCGTGTCGGGCTCGTCGGTGGCCACCGCGGCCACGATCGGCACGGTGGCGATCCCGGCCTTCAAGGGCCGCAACTACGATCAGCGCCTGGTGCTGGGGTCGATCGCGGCGGGCGCGACGCTGGGCATCCTCATTCCGCCGTCGATCAACATGATCATCTATGGCGCGATGACCAACACGTCGGTGGGTCGGTTGTACGCCGCCGGTGTGATTCCCGGGCTGCTTCTCACCGGACTGTTCATGGCCGTCATTGTCGTGGCGTGCTGGTGGAAGCCCTCGCTGGCCGGTGCGGTCTCGGCGCCGGCGCCCATGCGCGAGCGCCTGTTGCGTCTGATCGACCTGCTGCCACCGCTGGTGCTGTTCGCCGTGGTGATGGGTAGCATCTACCTCGGCTGGGCCACGCCCACCGAGTCGGCAGCGCTGGGCGTGATGATGTCGCTGCTGCTGTGCGCGTTGTACGGCAAGGTGTCGTTCAAGATGCTGCACGACTGCTTCATCACCACCGTTTCCGTCACCGCGATGATCATGTTGATCGCCGCCGCCGCGTTCTTTCTCAACTTCGTGCTTGGCCTGATGGGCGTGCCGCAGGCGCTGGCCAGCTTTGCCAGCAAGCTCGGCACGTCGCAGCTCGTCATGATCTGCATCCTCACGATCTTCTACGTGATCCTGGGCTGCTTCCTCGATGCATTGGCGATGATCATCGGCACGATTCCCATTGTGTTTCCCCTGGTCACCGCGCTGGGGATCGACCCGGTGTGGTTCGGCATATACCTCGTCGTGATGGCGGAAATGGCGCTGATCACCCCGCCGGTGGGCATGAACCTGTATGTGGTGCAGGGCATTCGCAAGGAGGGCCTGATCACCGACGTGATCGTCGGCACGCTGCCGTTCCTGTGCATGATGCTGCTGCTGGTGGTGCTGCTCTGGGTCTTCCCGGACATCGCCCTGTGGCTGCCGCGCGTTTCGTTTGGTTGAGGATGGGCAAGCAATGAGCAAGCGAATACTGTTGGGCATGTTGACCCCGTCGTCGAATACGACGCTGGAGCCGGTGACGGCGCGAATGATTGCCGGGCTGCCGGAGGCGAGCGCGCATTTCGGACGCTTTCGGGTGACCGAAATCGCATTGTCCGACCGCGCGCTGGGCCAGTTCGACGACAGCGAGATCCTGCGCGCGGCCGAGTTGTTGGCGCATGCCAAGCTCGACGTCATCGGCTGGAACGGCACGTCGTCGGGATGGCTGGGTTTCGACGCCGACGAGCGGCTGTGTGCGCGTATCACCGAGGTGACCGGCATCCCCGCTTGCACGTCGGTGCTGGCGTTGAATGAAATCTTCACGCTCACCAGCGTGACGCGCTTCGGGCTGGTCACGCCGTATCTCGACAACGTGCAGGCCGCCATCATCCGCAACTATGCCGGCTCGGGTTTCGAGTGTGTGGCGGAGCGGCACCTGCGCAAGCAGGACAACTTCTCGTTTTCCGAGGTGTCCGCCGACGAGATCCGCGCGATGGTGCGTGAAGTGGCCAAGGCCGGTCCGCAGGCGATCACGATTTTCTGCACCAACCTGCGCGGCGCGCCGCTGGTGGAGGAACTGGAAGCCGAAATCGGCATTCCAATCTACGACACGATTGCAACCGTGGTCTGGAAGTCGCTTAAGCTCGCCGGTGCGGATCCTCGCCGCGTGACCGGCTGGGGCAGCCTCTTTCGCGACGTTACCTGAAGGCCCTTGATGGATCTTGATCTCGTTGTGCGCAACGCGCGGGTCGCCACCGCGGCGGATGTGTTCGAGTGCGACATCGGCGTGAAAGATGGCCGCATCGCAGCGCTGGCGCACGGGCTCACCGGCAAGCGCGCAATCGACGCCGCCGGGCGCTGGGTGTTGCCGGGGGGGGTGGACAGCCATTGCCATCTCGACCAGCCGATGACCGATGGCTCGCGGATGGCCGACGACTTCCGCTCCGGAACCATCTCGGCCGCCTGTGGCGGCACCACCACGGTGATTCCCTTCGCCTGCCAGCAGAAGGGGCAGTCGTTGCGCGCCGCGGTTGACGACTACCATCGCCGGGCGGACGGCAAGGCGGTGATCGACTATGCATTTCACCTGATCGTCTCCGATCCGACCCCCGACGTCCTGCGCAATGAATTGCCGCAGCTGATTGCCGAGGGCTATACGTCGTTCAAGATCTACATGACGTATGACGACCTCAAGCTGAACGATCGCCAGATCCTCGAAGTGCTGGCCGTGGCACGGCGCGAAGGCGCGATGACGATGATCCATGCTGAAAATACGGACTGCATCGCGTGGCTGACCGAGCAGTTGCTCGCCGCGGGCCACACCGCGCCGCGCTTCCATGGCACTTCGCGGCCGATGCTGATCGAGCGCGAGGCCACCCACCGGGCCATTGCGCTGGCGGAACTCGTCGACCTGCCGGTGCTGATCGTCCACGTGTCCGGCCGCGAAGCCGTCGAGCAGATCCGGTGGGCACAGGGACGCGGCCTCAAGGTATACGGCGAGACGTGCCCGCAATACCTGTTTCTCACGCAGGATGATCTCGATAGACCGGGTTTTGAAGGGGCCAAGTGCATCTGCAGCCCGCCGCCGCGGGACAAGGCCAATCAGGAGGTGATCTGGCAGGCGCTCGAGAGCGGCGTCTTCCAGGTCTTCTCGTCGGATCACGCGCCGTTTCGCTACGATGGGCCCGACGGCAAGCGCATAGCGGGCGACCACGCGGCATTCAACCGGGTGCCCAACGGTATTCCTGGCCTCGAGACTCGCCTGCCGTTGCTGTTTTCGGAAGGCGTGGTGGGCGAGCGAATCGAGATCAA
>JBKJSU010000123.1:0-3305 GCA_046594415.1 Casimicrobiaceae bacterium
GCCACCGCGCTTCCCGCGATGATTTCCGACGTGCCCGGCCGAAACATGCGGCCGTCGACGATCTTCACCTGCGGACGCAGCGTCAGGCCGTGGTTGGTGACGCCGCGGATGACGACGTTCGACGCCTTGCCCGAATCCCGCTTGGGCAGGTTGATCAGCACCACCGGCTCCTTCGACACGAGTCTGGTGCCGTCCTCCCCGGTGGCGATGAACGGCAGGGTTTCGACAATGCCGGCCGAACGGCGATCGACGCCGCTTTGCACTTCCGATTGCGATCCCTTGCGAATCACGATCACGTTGTCGGGCTGGCCGGTGCCCACCAGCGTTTCGCGCAGCCCCGCGGCCAGCATGAGGACGGTGGCAAAGACATAGACGACGAGCGCCATGCCGCCCGCCGTGAGCAGCGTCGTCAGCCGGCGCGCCATCAGGTTGCGCACGATGTACGAGATGGGGATGCCTGTCATGCCACTATCCCACCGAGCGCAAACCATCGACGATGCGGACGCGTCCGGCGCGCCACGCGGGGACGGCCGAAGCCACGAGGCCGACGACCAGCGCCGCGCCGACCTGCATCAGCATCGTCTCGTGCGACACCAGGAAAACCGGAAACAGCGTCCCCATTGCGTTGCCGAAAATTTCGGCGACCGGCAGGGTCAGCAGCACCGCGATCAGGCCGCCGCCCAGCGCGATGCTCAACGACTCGGCAATGATGAGCATGGCCACGAAGCCGCCACCGAAGCCCAGCGCCTTCATCGTGGCGTATTCGGAATAGCGCTCGCGTGCCGTCATCGCCATCGTGTTGGCCATGACCGCCATGATAATGACGATCACGACGAAGGAAACGGCCTGGATCGCCACCAGGATCGCCTCGGTCATCGCGACAAAGCCCAACTGAAAGGCTTTCTCCGTTTCGGTGAGCGTCTCCGCGAGCGAGTTCTTGAACGTGCCGTCGACGCGCGCGGAAATTTCCGCGGCCTGTCCCGGGTCGCGTATCTCGACGATGTAGACGCCGGCAAAATCGCCGCGGCGGGGAAAGCGCACCTTCACCGTGTCATTGAGATAGTTCCAGTGGAACAGGAACTGGGACTCGTCGACCTTGGCGTCGGCGCCGTCATAGATTGCCCGCAGCGTGAAGGTCCAGGTGCCTGGGTAGATCGTGCCGCGCAGCGGGATCTGGTCGCCGATCTTCCACTTGTACAGGTCGGCGAGCTTGCGCCCGACGACCACGCCCTGCCGGTCGACCAGGAAGGCCTTCTTTTCCTCCGGCTTGAACACATACTCCGGATACATGTCGAGATAGGTGGCCGCGTCCACCGCGAACTGCGGAAAGAAGTTGCTCTCCGTGATGTAGACGCCGCCGAACCAGTTGGCCCACGAGACACCCGACACACCTTCGACTTGGCGGATTTTCTGCGCGTAATTGAGCGGCAGCGAAAAAACGAGCGAGATGGCATTGCGGGTGATGAGACGCGCCGACGAAGTAGCTTCGGCGCCGGCGTACCACGCGTCGACGATCGTGCGCAGCAATCCGAAGGCGACGATGGCGACGATGATGCCGACCATCGTGAGCGTGGTGCGCAGCTTGTGCCGGAAGGCATTGCGCAGGACGAAGAGGGGTACGAACACAGGCCGCGGCGACCGCCCGTCAGAAGACGAGCACGCCCTTCTCGAGGTGCACGAGGCGCCGCGCATGTTCCGCCGCCTTGGGGTCATGCGTGACCAGGATGATCGTCTTGCCGAGATCGCGGTTGAGACGTTCGAGCAGCCCCAGGATTTCCTCGGCCGTGGTGCGGTCGAGGTCGCCGGTGGGCTCGTCGGCCACGATCAGCGTCGGATCGCTTATCAGCGCGCGTGCGATCGCCACCCGCTGCTGCTGCCCGCCCGAGAGTTGCGACGGCCGGTGATCGAACCGATCGCCGAGACCCACCGTGGCGAGGATCTCGCGCGCTTTCGCGCGCGCCGCGCCGCCGCGCAACCCGGCGATCAGCAGCGGCAATTCGACGTTCTCGACCGCGCTGAGGGTCGGCAGGAGGTTGAACGACTGGAAGATGAAGCCGGTCAGCCGTGCCCGCAGCCGCGCCCGCCGCGCATCGGCCAGCGCGCGCAGCGGCACCCCCGCGAGCACCACCTCGCCCTCGTACTCGGTCTCCAACCCCGCCAGGCAGTTCAGCAAGCTCGTCTTGCCGCACCCCGACGGCCCGACGATCGCCACGAACTCGCCGCGCGCGATGCGCAGATCGATCCCGCGCAGCGCCTCGACGATCACGCTCCCGGCGCGGTAGCGCTTCCGCAGGGCGCGCGTCTCCACCGCCGGGGCGGCATCGTCCGGCTCGCCCGCAGCGCCTGGGAACCACTCAGCGAATAGCCGTCGGATCATCGCGTCGCAATGCGTCCAGTACGAGCTCGGCGATCCGCCGATAGCCCGCCGTCGAGGGATGGAAGCCGTCGGCGCTGACATACTCCGGGTGTGCCGTAAACTCCGCCGCGCCGCCGTAGAGATCAACCAGGATGGCATCGGGCGCGTGCCGCCCCACCACCTCGGCGATCGCCGCATTCCACTCGCGGACGCGCGCATCGAGCGCGGTCGGCTCGGTGCGCGCGAAGCTCGGCAGCGCCCGCAAGTCCGGCATAGTCACAACGGCGATGGTGCGCGATCGGTTCACCCCGACCGATGATGTTGCTGGCGTCGCTTGCAGGGCGACGAGGATTTCCTCCAATTGCCGGGTGAAGGTGGCCAGCGACACCCCATTGCGGAAATCGTTCGGCCCCGGCCAGAGCGTCACCCAACGCGCCTCGGCATCGACCGCGATCGGCAGTTGGTCGCGCAGCACATCGGCCAGCGTCGCGCCACTCACGCCCAGGTTGAGCAGTTGCGTCCCCTCGGGCAACCCCGCCGTCACCAGCGGCACCCAGCCATCGACCGCCGGACGCGTCGCGCCGACCCCGACCGCGTCGGAGGCCCCCAGCGCGACGTGAAGCAGCGGCGCGGTCGCCCGCGCGGGCGCACGCGAGCCGCGCCACACCAACCCGCCGCCGAGGACGAGCACCACCAGCGCGAGGATCAGGGTCAGCTTGCGCACTGTCACCTTCGAGGATAGGGCAGGCGGGGGGTATCGCGGGACTTGCCGAAGACACACGCGCCATCATACTGAGCGGCAATGCCGTACAGATTGCCCGCACCCACGAATAGAGGCACCAACCGAGTATAGCAGCGCCCGTCGCAGATTTGCCATAATGGCGCGCTGCACGACGATGGCGGTTGAAACGGCTGCTGAGGGCGACGGAGGAGAGTATCGCGCGATCAG
>JBKJSU010000194.1:0-6488 GCA_046594415.1 Casimicrobiaceae bacterium
GGATTATAAACACGCAGTCCTTGCGTCGGCCAGCGTTATGGCAGCCGGAACGAGCTGTTGGGTCCGATCATCTGAAAACAGGCGGGCGCGCATGCGCCACGCGGCAGCGCGGCCGATGGCTACTTCAGCGGCGCGGCGTCGAACGCGGCCAGCTGGCCGTAGACCACGCGGCCGATGGTCAGGAGCTGCGTGCGATCGAGGTTGCCCGACAGTGCATAGGTGCAGTCGTCCTCGATCCAGTAGTAGACGCCCACGCCGTCTTCCAGCGCGTAGCGGAAGGCAACCTCGCCGGTGTGCGCCGTTTGCTTGCGTACCTGCAGTGTCAGCCGCTGCTTGTCGGTGTTCTCGTAGACGAACAGCGCGGCAGGCATTTCGTTGCCGGCCACCAGCCGGCCGCCGACCAACGCAAAGCCCACGCCGTTGAGATCGGGCGCATGCACGGCAAAGCCCAGCCGGCGCGACAGCCAGCGCACGAGGCGGGACTCTTCGGCCGCCCAGATCTCGACCGGGCGGTTGACGTCCGACGCATAGAGCGCGTGCGTGAGCGCGGCTTCGCGCGTGAAGGTGGTGGGCGTGCCTGCCCGGTGCAGCGTGACGTCGCGGCCGTACCAGCCGATGCCCACGCCCAGCACCAGGACCGCCGTGGCGGCGAACGCCGTGCGTGCGCCTGGGCCGATGCTGTACGTCGATTTAGCGACCGGCGCCGCGGTGGCGGCAATCAGGCGCTCGGGCACCGGCTCGTCGAGCCACCCGTCGAACGCATCGCGCAACTGCGTGTTATGGCGCTGCGCGGCGGCGATGCGCGCGGCCAGCGCCGGGTCGTGCGCGGCGGCGGCTTCGATGGCGGGCACGCGCGCCGGCGCAAGCTTGCCGTCGACATAGGCATGCACATCGGCTTCGGTGATGGGCAGCGCGTTCATCGCACCACCCGCAGCGACGCGCCTGCGCCCGGCGCATCGGCAAAGGCAACGCGCAGTTTTTCGCGGGCCCGCGACAGCCGCGACATCACGGTGCCGATGGGAATGGCCAGCGCCAGCGCGATTTCCTCGTAGCGCAATTCCTCGACCACGGCGAGCAGCAGCACCTCGCGCTGGTCGACCGGCAGGCGGCCGACATGGGCGATGAGCTCCATCAACTCGACGCGAGCGTACTGCGCCGGGCGGACCGGAATATGCCACGCCTCCCCGCCCTCGCCGTCGGCATCGAGCGAAACGTTGCGCGCCTCACGCCGCGCAGTGACGCGCTGGTTGACGAATACGTTGTGCATCACCGTGAAGAGCCACGCGCGGAGGTCGGTGCCGGCGGTCCACAGTCGGCGCTTTTCCCACGCTCGGGCAAGCGTCTCCTGGACGAGATCATCGGCGCCATGGACGTCGCCGGTCAGGACCCGGGCGTACCGCCGTAATCGGGGCAGCGCGGCCAGAAGGTCGGGCTGCGGCAGCGGCGCGTCGGCGGTGGTTGAAACGTTCATGCCACGAGCGCGGCGGCGCGGCCACCATGGCCGCCGCCGCGCGGGGACAGCGCGATTACTTGGCGGTGTGCCAGTTGCCGCCGACGCCGTCACCGGTCTTGTCGCCCGGCTTGGTGTCCTTGCCCCACGTGTACAGCGGCTTGCCCTTGAAGGCCCATTGCTTGCCGCCGTCGTCACGCGTGACGACCGACCAGTCGCCGTCCGCCTTGGAGCCCGTCGGGACCATCAGCGGCGGCCAGTTGGTGGCGCAGGGACCGTTGCAGGTGCTCTTGCCGGCAGCGTCCTTGTCGAACGTGTACAGCGTCATGCCTTTGGCGTCGACCAGCGTGCCGTCGGCGGCCTTGACGGGCTGTTGGGCACTGACTGCGAATGACGCGGCCAGCAGCATGGCGGCGAGCAACGGCGTGGATTTCCGGATCATGGGACGTTCCTTAGTGGTGGGTATCGGTGTTTGAGTGGGCTTCCGGAACGGCAAACAAGCGTCCGGCCCGAATATTCCGCCCGTCCAGGCTTGAAGCTTCGGCCCCGATCAGCGGATGAGGATCAGTGTAGCCAATCCCAGGAAGATAAAGAAGCCGCCGGAATCGGTCACCGCCGTGATCAGCACGGACGAGCCCACGGCCGGGTCCCGGCCCAGTTTCAGCATGGTCATCGGGATCAGGACGCCCATCAGCGCGGCCAGGACCAGGTTGAGCGTCATGGCCAGCACCATCACCAGCCCCAGCTTGAAGTCCTTGTACAGCATCATCGCCACCAGCCCCATCACGCCGCCCCAGATCACGCCGTTGATCAGCGCCACCAGGATCTCCTTGCGCACCAGTTTGCGCGCATGTTCGCGCGTCACCTGCCCCAGCGCGACGGCGCGGACGATCATCGTCGTCGTCTGATTGCCCGAGTTGCCGCCGATGCCGGCCACGATGGGCATCAGGGCCGCCAGCGCCACCAATTTTTCGATGGAATTTTCGAACACGCCGATCACGCGCGACGCGATGAAGGCGGTGACCAGATTGATGGCCAGCCACGCCCAGCGATTGTGGAACGATTTCCACACCGACGCGAAGACATCCTCTTCCTCGCGCAGGCCGGCCTGCGCCAGCATGTCTTCCTCGCCCTGCTCGCGGACAAAGTCGAGGATTTCGTCGACGGTGACGCGGCCCACCAGCTTGCCGTTGGTGTCCACCACCGGCGCGGAAATGAGATCGTAGCGCTCGAACGCGGAGGCCGCACCGTCGGCTTTTTCGTGCTGCTGCAGCTTCACCACCGGCGGCTGCATCACATCGGCGACCAGCGAATCCGGCTGCGACACGATCAATTTGTTGACCGGCAGCACGCCCAGCAATCTTTCCTCGCGATCGACGACAAAAAGCTGGTCGGTCTGCGATGGCAATTCGTCGAAGCGGCGCAGGTACCGCAGCACCACCTCAAGCGTGACGTCCGGGCGCACCTGTACGTCCTCGAAGTCCATCAGCGCGCCCACCATGTCGTCCTCGAAGGACATGGCCGCGCGCAACTGTTCGCGCTCCTCCACCGGCAGGCTGGAGAAGACATCGTCCATCACCTCCTGCGGGAGGTCGGGCGCGAGTTCGGCTATTTCCTCGGCGTCGAGGGTCTCGGCGGCGGCCACCAGTTCCTCGGTGTCCATCGTGGAGATCAGCGACTCGCGGACCGCGTCGGAAACCTCGATCAGGATCTCGCCGTCACGGCCGGCACGGACCAGGTCCCAGATGTAGAGGCGCTCGTCGAGAGGCAACGCCTCGAGGACGTACGCGATATCGGCGGGATGCAGCTTGTCCAGTTTGCGCTGGAGCTGCGCCTTGTTCTGCCGGGTGACGAGGCTCTCGACGAGCTCGCCGCGACCTTCGTGGTCGCCTACCGGCGCATGCTCCAGCTGCTCATGGACGAGCCCTTCGACGAGCCGGTGCTTCCGCAGCAGCGCGGTGATTTCCGCCAGCGCGTCCTGCACGCGTTCGCGTGCTTCGGGGCGCTCGACAGGATCGGAGTCGAGGAGATCGGGCATGAGACGCTGTCTTGCAAGGGCTTCGGAGCAGGCAAGGAACAGAAGGCCCGCATTCTAACCGCATGGGGCGGACAACGGTGCCCTTGTCCCTGTAGGCGAGGCTTCAGCCTCGCGGGTAATGCGCGGCGCTGAACCTGCGAGGCTGAAGCCTCGCCTACGGAACTGCGCATGGGATCGCCAACCAGAATTCCTATAGGCGCAATTACGGCAACTCGGCGGAGGGCATGCGGCCGAGAATGATCCCGACCTTGCGGTTGAGGCCGGGCGCGCCCTGGTTGCGCTCGTAGAAGCGCGGGTTGGGGGCCATCGCGGCCAGCCGCGCCGCTTGCTCGGCGGACAGCTGCGCGGCGGTGGTGCCGAAGAGCTGCTTCGCCGCGGCTTCCGCGCCGAAGGTACCGTTACCCCACTCGATCACATTGAGATAGATCTCGAGGATGCGCTTCTTGGGTAGCAGGGTTTCCAGCATCACCGTAATCACCGCCTCCTCGGCCTTGCGCCAGTAACTGCGCGACGGGGTCAGGAATAGGTTCTTCGCCAGCTGCTGCGTGATCGTGGAGCCACCCGCGACCACGCGGCCCTTCTTCTGGTTTTTTTCCATCGCCAGCTGGATGCCGTCCCAGTCGAAGCCTTCGTGGTCGACGAACTTGGAGTCTTCGGCGGCGACCATCGCGCGCTTCAGGTGATTGGAGATGCGCTCATAAGGCACCCACGTGTAGCGCAGCGGGGCCTTCGGATTCTTCGCGCGCAACTCTTCCATCCGGTAGGCCATGAAGGAGGTCTCCCCCACCGGATTGGTCCGCCACCACAGGATGTGCGCCGCATACCATGCCTGCAGCAGCACCAGTGCCAACGCCAGCGCGCAGAACCCCCAACCGATCCAGCGCAGGATGCCGCCGCTGCGGGTGCGCGCCATCAGCCGGGCCGCAGCATGGCGAACACGGAGCGCGTGTCGGGGCGCACGCCACGCCACAGCATGAAGCTTTCGGCGGCCTGCTCCACCAGCATGCCGAGGCCATCCGCCCCATGCGTTGCGCCGTGCGCGCGTGCCCAGCGCAGGAACGCAGTGTCCACGTCGCCGTAGATCATGTCGTACGCAAAGGCCTGCGGGCGAAAAAGTCCGGCGGGCCACGGCAACCCGACGTCGGCGCGAAGTCCCGCGCTGGTGGCGTTGATCACCACATCGAAATCCGTGCCGACGAGCGCGGCCGGGGATGTCGCGTGGACCGGACCACGCGCCGCGAATGTCGTTGCCAGTGCGTCGGCCTTGGTCATCGTACGGTTGCAGATCGTGACGGATCTCGGCTGTTGCGCGAAAAGCGGCAGCAGAATGCCGCGCGCCGCGCCACCCGCGCCCAATACGAGCACGTCGCGTCCGGCAAGCGCGACGCCGAGGTTTTGCACGAGGTCGTGCACGATGCCGGCACCGTCGGTGTTGTCGGCATACCAGCCCGCTCCGTCGCGCTTCAGCGTGTTGCACGCACCGGCGGCGAGTGCGCGGTCGCTGGCGGTGCGGGCGAGTGCGAACGCCTGCAGCTTGAAGGGCACTGTCACGTTGAGGCCCTGCCCGCCTTGCGCGGCGAACGCATGGACGGCGGCGTCGAATCCATCGAGCGGCGCCAGCAGACGTTCATAGGTCATCGCCTGGCCGGTTGCCGCCGCGAAAGCAGCGTGGATCTGCGGCGACTTCGAGTGCGCGACCGGGTTGCCGATGACGGCGTACTTGTCCATGGCAACCCTGACCGTTCAGTTGGCGACGAGGGCGTCGGACTTGGTGAAGGACCACGTGCGCGTGATGTGCAGGATGTCCGTGTCGCGCTTGATGTCGGGCGGAAAGGCGGCGAAGGGGCCGGACATCTCGACGATTTTCACTGCGGCGGCGTCCAGCAGCCGGTTTCCGGACGTGCGGTTGATCTCTACATTTTCGAGCGTGCCGTCGCTGCGGATCGACACCGTGATCAGCAGACTGCCGTAGAGACGCTGCTGCCGCGCGACCTCCGGATAGTTGAGGTTGCCGACGCGCTCGATCTTCAACCGCCAGTCCTCGACATAGCGCGCGAAGCGGTACTCTTCCGCGCGCGCACCAACGAAGCGGCGCTTCGGCCGCTTCTGGTATTCATCCATGTCTTTCGCGATCTGCGCCTCGAGGCGCATCGCCTCCAGCGTGCGTTGCATCAACTCGTTGGCCGTCGGCAGTTCGGTTTTTTCCGGCGCCTCGGTCTGCTGCTGCGCCGGGGCGACGGCCGGTCTCGCCTGCAGTTGCGTCAGCAGTTCCTTCGTCTGCCGCTCGAGCGTCTCCACCTTCTGGGTCGCCACCGCGATCGAACTGTCCGGGCTGTTCTTCGGCAACACCGGCAGCGGCGTCTTGGCGCGGCGATCAGCGTCGGTATTGCCACCGCCATCGAGGTTGGCCTGCGCGAGGATGTCGGCCTTGGTCGGCTTGGCGAGTGTCTTTGCATTGACCAGCGCCACCTCGAGCGGCGGGCCGCGATCCGTCAGCGCCTTCAAATCGAACGGACGGAAGTGAATCGTCAGAACCACCAGATGGACCAGCAGCGACACGCCCAACGCATAGGTCAGCAGACGGTCGCGACGTGAGGGCCGCAACACTTCCTGCGGTAGCGGACGCGGTGCCTGCGATCCAGGCTCGGGCACACTCGCCGCAACGACAACGGGTGCGGGTTCTTTCGGCGCGGCAGGCTTGGCCACGCGCCGCACGACCGGCTTGCGCGGGGGGCTGGAAGTGGCGGCGGCAGCGCCGGCCGAGATCCCGATTGCCGGCGTTTTTGCGGCACGCGGAGCCGGCGGCTTGCGGGAAGCGCCTTCGGCGCGCGGGCGTTTCTCCGCCGGCGCAACGGCCGCCGGCGCTGGTGTTGGCGCGGCAGTAGTATCCGCAGGCTTCGGCGGTGTCGCGCGGCGCGGCACGTCAGGGCGGGAGGACACGCATGATTTCGATCGTCATTGTAAGCGTCCGCCATGCTGGCGTCATGGAAGGCGGTACGC
>JBKJSU010000448.1:0-5472 GCA_046594415.1 Casimicrobiaceae bacterium
GAGGCCGCGGACGCATGTTCGGTGGCGAAGGCGTCGGCTTCGAATTCGTGCCGCCGCGAATAGAGCGACGACAATGGTTCCAGCACGAAAGTGAATACCGGCAGCGCGAGCATGAAGAGCTCGAGCGCCACGCCGGGGCGGCTCATCGCCACCGGCAACAGGTTCGCGGGAACGCCCAGCCCCTCGAAGAACCACGGCGCCTGCGCGAGCCACGCGAGGAGCGCCAGCACCACCAGCGACAGCGCCGCCGACCACGCGACGCGCTTGACCACATGCAGCCGCTTGAAATGGCCGAGTTCGTGGGCCAGCACCGCCTCGATTTCGTCGGGCGCCAGGCGCTCGAGCAACGTGTCGAAGAAGACGATGCGCTTGGCTTTGCCGAACCCGGTGAAGTAGGCATTGCCGTGCCCCGAGCGTTTCGACCCGTCCATCACGAAGAGGCCGGCACTGCGAAAGCCGCAGCGCGTCAGCAACGCCTCGATCCGGGCCCGCGCGGGGTTTTCGCCGAGCGGCGAAAATTGGTTGAACAGCGGCGCGATCACCGTCGGATACAGCACTAGGAGCAGCAACTGAAACGACATCCATGCCACCCACGCCCACACCCACCACCACGTGCCGGCCGCGCCCATCAGCCACAGGATCAACACCAGCAACGGCACGCCCAGCGCCATGGCCAGTGCGGTGCCTTTCACGAGATCGGCCAGCCACAACTTGAGCGTAATTCGGTTGAAGCCGAAGCGCTCCTCGATGCGGAACGTATGCCACCACGAAAACGGCAAGCCGATCGCCGCGTAGATCAAGCCCGCCATGCCGAACATCGCCACATCGCGCCACAGCGGCGACACTGGCAGCAATTCGGTCCACGTCACGATGACGCCGAGACCACCGCCCAGCGTCAGCGCCAGCAGCAGCACGGCATCGACGAACGTATGCAGCATGCCGTGACGCTGCTTCGCCACTGTGTAATCCGCGGCCTTGGCATGGGCGGCGAGACTGATCCGCTCGACGAAGGCCGGCGGCACCTTGTTGCGGTGCCGGCGAACGTGCGCGATCTGGCGCTGGGCGAGCCACAGCCGCAACACCAGTGCAGCGGTGAGTGCGGCAACGAAGACGATGGATGCGGCGGAGGCGGTCACGACGGGAGGAGGGGCAGGCATGCGACAATGCGGCACCAATTCTACGCCAAGCGCCCATGCCCCAAGACCCGCTGCGCCTCATCTGGATCGACATGGAAATGACCGGTCTCAAGCCCGACCAGGACCGGATCATCGAAGTCGCGCTGGTCGTCACCGACGGCAACCTGGTCACGGTCGCGGAAGCGCCGGTATGGGTGGTGCACCAGTCCGATGCGGTGCTGGACGGCATGGATGCATGGAACCAGGGCACGCACGCGCGTTCGGGGCTCGTTGCCAAGGTCAAGGCCTCGACCGCGGATGACGCGAGCGTGGAAGCGCAGGCGCTGGCGTTTCTGGCCGAGTATGTGCCGGCCAAGGCTTCCCCGATGTGCGGCAACTCGATCTGCCAGGACCGTCGCTTTCTGGCCCGCTGGATGCCGGCGTTCGAGGACTGGTTCCACTATCGCAACCTCGACGTGTCGACGCTGAAGGAACTGTGCCGGCGCTGGAAGCCCGACCTGATGAAGGGGATTCCAAAGGAAGGCCGCCACGAGGCGCTGGCGGATGTCTACGAGTCGATCGAGGAATTGAAGTACTACCGCGAGCACTTCATCCGTGCCTGAGATGAACGCTGCCGACCTCCACGCATTGCGATGAAGTTCTGCAGTCAATGCGGCTCCGCGCGCATCGAACTGCGCGTCCCTGACGGCGATTCGCTGCCGCGGCATGTATGCGCGGATTGCCACACGATCCATTACCTCAACCCCAAGGTGGTCGTCGGCTGCCTGCCGGAGTGGGAGGGGCGGGTGCTGCTGTGCCGGCGCGCCATTGAGCCGAGACTCGGCTTGTGGACGCTGCCGGCCGGCTTTCTCGAGAACGGCGAGACCGTTCCCGCAGGGGCGGCGCGCGAGACGCTGGAAGAGGCCAACGCGCGCGTTGAGGTCGGCGACCTCTACACGCTGATCAGCCTGCCGCAGATCAACCAGGTGTACATGATGTTCCGGGCCCGCCTGCTCGACACCGACTTCGGTCCCGGGCCGGAAAGTCTCGAGGTCGCGCTGTTCGACGAGGCCGCCATCCCGTGGGAGACGCTGGCCTTTCGCACGATCACGCGGACGCTGCGCAACTACTTCCTCGACCGCAAGCGCGGCGCGCTGCCGTTGCGCGTGTCCGCGCTCGAGCGCCGGCCGCCGCTGCCCCCCGACCTGCGCGGCGCCGGCTGAACGCTGCCAGCGGTGCCAAGGCGGGAATTTCGGTACACTTCGCGAGTCATATCGGGGAGTCTCGTGGCGATCAGGGACCGGGCAGCGCGACAAGATCCGGCCACGCCAACACCATGTTTCCCGCCTGCGCATCGCATGGGCGGCCTTGACCGGAGGATTGGATGGCACTTCGCAAATGCATTGCCGCGTTCGCGGCCGGTACGTTCGTCGCGCTCCTTGCAATGCCGGCATCGGCACAGCAGGGCAACCGCATCTCGATCACCACCGGCGGCACCGGGGGCGTTTACTACCCGATGGGCGGCGGCATGGCGGCCATCCTGTCGAAGTACATTCCCGGTCTCTCGGCTACGGCCGAGGTCACCGGCGGCTCGATCGACAACCTCAAGCTGATCGGTGCCGGCAAGTCGGAAGTGGGCTTTTCGATGGTCGATGCGGCATGGGATGCGGCGCAGGGCAACGACAAGTTTAAGGACGGCAAGGTCAATGCCCGCACGTTGATGGTGCGCTATCCCAACCGGATGCAAATCGTCACCGTGGACGGCACCGGAATCACGAAGCTCTCCGATCTCAAGGGCAAACGCGTGTCCACCGGTGCGCCCGGCAGCGGCGTCGAGGTGATGGCGTTGCGCGTGCTGGAAGCCGTGGGCATCGATCCGAAGAAGGACATCAAGCAGGAGCGCCTCGGCGCCGCTGAATCGGTCAATGCGATCAAGGACCGCAAGATCGACGCATTCTTCTGGGTGGGGGGCGTGCCGACGGCCGCGGTGACCGACCTCGCGGCCACGCCGGGCACCAAGGTGAAGCTGATCGATCATGCCGAGGCGCTGGATGCGATGACCAAGAAGTACGGTCCGCTATATGTCAAGGGCGTGATTGCACCAACGTCGTATTCGGGCATGGACAAGCCAGTCGAGAACATCGACGTCTGGAACATCCTCGTCACCAGCGACAAGATGAGCGACCAGATGGCCTACGACATCGTCAAGACGCTGATGGAAAAGAAGCCCGAACTGGTCGCGGTGCACAAGGAAGCGGAGAACATCGATCTCAAGTACCAGAGGATCGGCTCCCCGCTGCCGTACCACCCGGGTGCCAAGAAATACTTCGAGGAGAAGGGCGTCAAGTTCTGATGCTCGGGAGGGCGCCATGAGCAACGCCGCCCCGCCTCAACCCGCACCCGCCGTCATCGAGATCGACGACGCGCGGCTCGCAAAGGCCAGCGAATACATCGAGGAAGAAGAAGGTGCCACCAGCCGCTACCGCGGCTGGCTTGGCGGCTTCACCGCGACGCTGCTGGTCGTCATGTCGCTGTTTCACCTGTACGCCGCCGTCGACATCGTCACGGCGCAAGTGCTGCGTCCGGTGCACGTAGGCTTCATGCTGGTGCTCGTGTTCCTGCTGTTCCCCATCAGCAAGCGTTTTCGCAATCGCCTCATGTGGTGGGACATCGTTGGCGCGCTGCTGGGAGTGGCCACCATCGCCTACCTGCTGGCGGGTGGGGATGCGTTCTGGGACCGCAATACGATACCCAGTCCGTCCGACGCATTTTTCGGCGTCGTGTTCCTGCTGCTGGTGCTCGAGGCATGTCGACGCACGTCCGGCTGGATCATGCTGTTCGTGATCAGCCTCTTCCTGGCCTACGCCTTCGTCGGACCGTGGCTGCCGGGGTCGTGGCAGCATCGTGGCTACGACGTCTCGAGCATGACCGGATTTCTCTACCAGACGCTCGAAGGTATCTTCGGCACGGCGGTCGACGTTTCGTCGACGCTCATCATCCTGTTCACGATCTACGGTGCATTCCTGCAGCAGTCGGGGGCCGGCAAGTTCTTCCTCGACTGGAGTTTCTCGGCGATGGGCGGCAAGCCGACGGGCGCCGGGCGCACGGTGGTGCTTGCGTCGTTCCTGCTGGGCGGGCCCTCGGGTTCGGGTGTTGCCACCACCGTCACCATCGGCTCGGTCGCGTATCCGATGCTGGAACGCGCGGGCTACGGCAAGGACGCGGCGGGTGGATTGCTGGCCGCCGGCGGCCTGGGCGCGATCATTTCGCCGCCGGTGCTGGGTGCCGCTGCGTTCCTGATCGCCGAATTCCTGAAGATCAGCTATCTCGACGTGCTGTTGATGGCGACGATTCCCACGCTGCTCTATTACCTGTCGCTGTTGCTGATGGTGGAAATCGATGCGCGCAAGTTCGGCATGCGCGACGTGATCGAGAATACGCGACATCCGCTGGGCCAACTCACGCGCAAGTATTGGTATCACTTCGTATCGCTGATCGCGATCGTGGTGTTCATGCTGCTCGGCTACTCGCCGATCCTGTCGGTGTTTTATGCCACGGTGGTGACGTACTTCGTCTCGTTCCTGCGGCGGGACACGGCGATGGGCGTGCGCAAGTTGTGGACAGCGCTGAAGGACGGCTCTGGCCAGATGCTGAACGTGGCAGCTACGTGCGCGGCCGCCGGCATTATCGTCGGCGTCGTCTCCAAGACGGGCCTCGGGCTCAAGTTCAGCTCGATCGTCATTGCGTATGCGGGCGGCAGCCTGCCGCTGACGGCGCTGTATACCGCACTGATTGTCTGGGTCATCGGGCTGGCCGTGCCGGTGACGGCCAGTTACATCATCTGCGCGGTGATCGCGGCGCCGGCGCTCACCAAGCTCGGCGTGCCTGATTTCGCCGCGCACATGTTCATTTTCTACTACGCCGTGCTGTCGGAAGTATCACCGCCCACCGCGCTATCGCCATTTGCGGCAGCCGCCATCACCGGCGGCGATCCGTACAGGACGACTCTGCAATCGTGGAAATACACGTTGCCCGCGTTCGTCGTGCCGTTCGTGTTCGTGCTCGACCCGGCGGGCGTGGCGCTGTTGCTCAAGGTGCCCCCGGACGCGTCGTGGGGCTATGTGGCGTGGATTGCCTTCACCGCCATCGTGGGCATCGCCACGCTGGCCGCGGGCGTGCAGAAATGGCTGCTGCGCGCATGCACGCAGTTCGAGCGATGGATTCTCATCGCGTGCGGACTCATGCTCGTTTATCCGCTGGCGCTTCTGGACGGCATCGGACTCGCGGGTGTATTCGCGCTGCTCTTGTGGCAGTGGCGCGGGTTGCGTCGCACGGCAGCAGCAGGCGCAGTTCCGTA
>JBKJSU010000303.1:0-3631 GCA_046594415.1 Casimicrobiaceae bacterium
AGCTTGCCGTGCACGCCGCCGAAACCGCCATTGCTCATCACCAGGATGTGGTCGCCACCCTTCGCTTCGGCGACGACAGCTGCGACAAGGGCATCCAGATCCTCGAACACCGCGGCCTTGGCACCCAGAGGCGCCATCGCACCGGAAACATCCCAATTGAGATGTGCCGCGTAGCAGAACACGCGGTCGGCGCCAGCGAGACTGCCCGGCAACGCGTCCTTGACCGCGCCCATCTTCATCGTGTTGGAGCGCGGCTCGAGCACCGCCAGCACGCGGGCACCGCCCGCCTTGCGACGCAGGCCATCGAGCGTGACCGCGATGGCCGTCGGATGATGCGCAAAGTCGTCGTACACAGTAATACCGCGCGCCGCCCCGACGATCTCGAGGCGCCGCTTGACGCCCTGGAACCTGGCAAGCGCTTCGAGACCATAGTGCACCGGCACGCCCACGTGGCGCGCCGCCGCCAGCGCGGCGAGCGCATTCAATTGATTGTGACGACCTGCCTGCGCGAAGCGCAATGTGCCCTGCGGCGCGCCGCCCAAGAGGATCGCGCCGTCGCCGGCGATGGTCCAGCCGGGTCCGGTGCCCGCCACTTCGGCGAAGCCGAATCGCTCGACCTCGCTCCAGCAGCCGCGCGCCAGCACCCGCGCGAGGTTGGGATCGCCGCCGTTGACGATCAGCCGGCCCTGCCCCGGCACCATGCGCACCAGATGGTGGAATTGCGTTTCGATGGCCGCGAGGTCAGGGAAGATGTCGGCGTGATCGTATTCGAGGTTGTTGAGGATCGCGGTGCGCGGCCGGTAGTGCACGAACTTGGACCGCTTGTCGAAGAACGCCGTGTCGTATTCGTCGGCCTCGATCACGAAGAACGCGCTGTCGGTGAGCCGCGCCGACACCGGAAAATCGAGCGGCACGCCGCCGATCAGGAAGCCGGGATCGAGTCCCGCGTAGTCGAGGATCGCAGCCAGCATCGCCGCGGTGGTCGTCTTGCCGTGCGTGCCCGCCACCGCCAGTACCCAGCGCCCGGCCAGCACGTTTTCGTACAGCCATTGCGGGCCGGAGACATACGGCCGGCCCGAGTCGAGGATAGCCTCCATCAGCGGATTGCCGCGCGAGACGACATTGCCGATGACGAACACATCGGCGTCGCGCGCCACACCGCGCAACTGCGCGGGATCAAAGCCCTCGGTCAGCGCGATGCCGAGTGCCGCCAGTTGCGTAGACATCGGCGGATAGACGTTGGCATCGCAACCGGTGACCGTGTGGCCGGCGGCACGCGCGATGGCGGCGACTCCGCCCATGAACGTGCCGCAGATGCCGAGAATGTGGATGTGCAAGAGGTTATCGCTGCAAGGTCAGGCGGATGCAGCGGCGTGCGCCACGACACCGTGCCGGCGCCAGCCGCGGACGAACCACCCATAGGTGAGGATGTTGCCGGCCATGACGATGGCGAAGGCCACGCGCAGGCCGCCGGCATTGTCGAGTGTCCAGAACGAGCGCGCTGCATCGACGACCACGCCGATGCCCCACTGGGTGATGAAGCTGCCGCCAAACATCAGGAGGTTCAACGTGGTGTTGGTGCGGCCGGCCAGTTCGCGGCCGAAGCCTTCGTTCAGCGTGGTGAACGCCAGCACGTTGACCGCCGCGCCCAATCCGTACAGCGACCACCACAAGTAGCTGCCGGGAATTTGCGCATTGATGATCACCAGCGCCATCGCGCTCAGCGCAAAACCGCCGGCGAAGAGATGCCGCGCCTCGATGCCGCGGCGCGCGAGCCTGGTGCCGAAGATGCCAAGACCCATGTAGCCGACCATGATCACGAAGTTCATCATGAAGAGGTGATTGGCCGCGGCGGCGCGCGTAGTGTGCTCGACGTCCATCAGCCACGGCACCGCCCACAGGCCCTGGATGGCCATGAACGAACCCATCCCGAAGCTTGCCAGCGGCGCGATCCACCAGAAGCGCGGATGCACGAAAACAGCGCGCACGCCGGCGAACTGCGCGCGCCATCCGGCACCGGTGGTGGTCGATTGAATGTCCGGCACGCGCCACCAGATACCGACCGCGGCCAGCAACGTGACGATGCCAAGCCCGACGAACACCACGCGCCAGTGTGAGATGCGCAACGCGAATTCGAGCGGGACCGTGGCGATCAGCGCGCCGACACCACCCGCCACCATCACCCAGCCCGAATACGAGGCCTGGCGCTCGCGCGGGTACCAGGTCGCAATCGCCTTAAGCGGCGCCATCAGGCACGCCGCGGAACCCGCGCCGATGACCGCGCGGGCGAAGGCCAGGCCGGTGCGCGTCTCGCCATACGCGAACAGGAATGCACCGCCGGCGGCCAGCGTCAGCAGCACCGGCTCGACGCGGCGCGGACCATACCGGTCGAGCATGATTCCCACCGGAATCTGCATCGCGGCAAAGCCCAGAAAGTAGGCGCTGGTGAGGAGCCCGAGCGACGATGGATCGAGCGCGAGATCGCGGACGAGGTCGGGCGATATCACCGCATTCACGGTACGGAACAGGTACGACAGCAGGTACGCCGCCGCGAACGCGAAATAGATGGGCAGGAAGCGCATCGGGTTCAGGTGTCAGGTACGGACGATGAAATAGACGGCAGCAGTGAGCGCGGGATACTGGAGCGCCGTGGCGAAGGATAGTGGATTCATGGGCAGGACTTGACGGCGAGTCACTGATTATCGCCGATCGGCGCGGGACCCGCCGCCGCTGGGGGCGCGTGCTTTAGCGGGCTGCGGTCAATGGCAGCGTGACGGTGAAAACCACCCCGCCCCCCTCGGCCCGGTTGTCGGCGCGGACACTGCCGCCATGAAACTGCGCGATCACGCGCACGATGTACAGCCCGAGGCCCAGGTGCGGGGTGCCCGCATCGCCGCCGCTGCGCACGGACACCATGGACTCGAACAGCCGGTCACGCATGGCCTCGGGCAGCGGCGGCCCCGCATTCGCCACTGCCAGCTGCACCGAGTCGATACCGCGATCGAGCCGGATGTCGATGGGCGCGCCGGCTGCGAATTCGACGGCGTTGGCGGCCAGCTTGTCGAACATCTGGGCGATGAGATCCGGCGCACCGCGAATGTCGATGGCGCCCGCCGGCGCGTCGTAGCGCAACACCGCCTGTGGATAAGCGAGCCGATAGCCGCCCACGCACCCGGTGACCACGAAGACGAGGTCGAAGCGTTCCATCTCGACATCGGACAGGCCCTGCTCAAGCCGCGCCGCTTCGGTCATCCGGGTGAGGATCTGCGTCAGCCGCGCCAACCCTTCCTGCGCGCGGGTCATGTAGACGCGCGCATCGTCGGGCAACGGAGAAGCGGCCAGATTCTCGAGCGAGGAACGCACGACAGCGACCGGCGTACGCAGTTCGTGCGACAGCCGCGAGGCCATTTTTTCCTGGTAGCTGGCGTAATCGGAGAGACGCGCCAGCACGCTGGAGAAACTGCGCGACAGGTCGCCGATTTCGTCACCCGCATCTGAGCTTGCCAGCGGCTCGCGCACGCGGCCCTGCTCGTCGATGGCGCGCTCGGCATCGTCGCGCAGGCGGCGGATGCGCGACGACAACCACGTCGCATAGCCGGTCAGCGCGAGCGATCCGATCAGCAGCACGGCC
>JBKJSU010000466.1:0-6096 GCA_046594415.1 Casimicrobiaceae bacterium
GGCTGGTTCTCGTTCCAGCACGCGGGGCCGGCGTCGTACAAATTCACGGTCGACGCGTCGGAACGAAGGAGCGGTGAGCGCAGCCTGCGCATCGACAACACCGGGCCGGAAATCTACGGCGCAATTGCGCAGGGCCTCGACGCGCGGCCATGGCGCGGCAAGGTGGCGCGGCTCTCGGGCTGGGTGAAGACGCGCGACGCCGACGACGGTGGTGCCGGGCTGACGCTGCTGGCGCTGCAGACCGGCGCCACGCTCGCGCAGAACTTCATGCCCGACGCGCCGATCAAGGGCACCACCGACTGGAAGCGCTACACGATCACGTTGACGCTCCCCGCCAGCACCGACAAGGTCGAGGTCGGCGCCATGCTGCGCGGCCGCGGCGCAATGTGGCTCGACGATGTCGAACTCGAGATCGTCGAGCCTTGAACCGCATCCATCCGCACGCATCGGGAGCTCGACATGCTGCACTGGTTATGCCTCGCCGGCGCAATCGCGCTCGAGATTGCCGGCACCATTTCGATGAAGCTGTCAGCGGGCTTCACGCGGACGCTGCCGTCGGTGCTGATCTTCGTGTTCTACGCCGGTTCGTTCACGCTGATGACGGTGGCGGTCAAGAAAATCGATGTCAGCGTGTCCTATGCCATCTGGTCGGGCGTGGGCACCACGGCGATTGCGGTGATCGGCGTGTACTGGTTTCGCGAATCGCTTATGACGATGTAGATCGCCAGCATCGTGCTCATCGTCACCGGCGTGATCGGGCTGCGCGTGGGCGCGTGAGGGCATCGCCATGGACCGCAGAGGGGCCTGATGGACCGTCGAACATTTCTCGGTGCAATGTCCGCGACGGCGCTGTCCGGATGCGTAAGCGTTGGCGGCACCGCCGGCGCGCCGGTGCCGGCGCCGTCGCCGCGCGTCGGCGACCGCTGGGTCTATAACGCGCGCGACGGTTTCCGCGTGCCCGTGACGTGGACGGAAACGCATGAGGTGAAGAGCGTCGCCGCGGGCGCCCTCGAGGTGCGCGTCACACTGCTAGGCGAGACGATCAACACCCTGCGCATCGAGCGGCTGCTCGCGCCGGGTATCGTGGCCTCCGGCGCGGTGTTCAACAACGACGAGACGCGCGACTTCACGCCGCCGCTGGAGCGCTACCGTTTTCCGCTCACCTTCGGCGACTCGTGGACGCAGAATCTGCGCAATTCCAATCCCGTCGTCGGCTTCCCCAGCCAGATCAATCGCTTCGTACGGGTGGGCGGCTTCGTGCAGGTGCTCACGCCGGCGGGAAGCTTCGACGCGGTGTTGCTGCGCACGTTGCTGAGCGTGGACGAGAACAATCCGTTCCGCTGGCCGTTCCAGTGCAACTACCTGACGTGGTATGCCCCTGCAGTGGACGCGATGGTGCGCGAGGTCAAGTATGCGACATACCGCGAACGCGGCGACGGCCGCGACGCGATCGAGATTCGCGCACAGAACATGACGGTGGAACTCGCGTCCTGGACGCGCGGAAACTGAGCCAACCGCGACCGCGTCAGCGCAGCGCTGCCGGCCGCCGCTAGAGCCCCAGCCGCTGCCAGATGGTGGTGGTGAGCGACGCGGAATTGAGCGTGTAGAAGTGCAATCCGGGCGCGCCGCCCTCGATCAGGTCGCCGCAGAGGTCGGTGACGACGTCGAGTCCGAAGGCGCGCACCGAAGCCGTGTCGTCGCCGTAGCTTTCGAGCTTGCGCCGGATCCAGCGCGGGATTTCGGCACCGCAACTGTCGGAGAATCGCGCAAGGCGGCTCGAGCTTGCAATCGGCATGATGCCCGGCACGATCGGCAGATCGAGGCCGCGCCCGCGGCACGCATCGACAAACGACCAATACGCGTCGATGTTGTAGAAATACTGCGTGATCGCCGAATTGGCGCCGGCCGCGACCTTGTTCGCGAAATGCTCGAGGTCGTCCTGCGGGCTGCGTGCCTGTGGATGGTATTCGGGGTAGGCGGCGACATCGATGTGGAACCAGTCGCCGGTTTCCTCGCGGATGAACGCGACGAGATCGCTGGCGTAGCGGAACTCGCCGCCTTCCATCATGCCCGACGGCAGGTCACCGCGCAGCGCGACGACGTGGTGGATGCCGTGCTCGCGATACTGTGCCAGCACATCGCGCAGCGACTGGCGCGTGCCGCCGACACACGACAGGTGCGGCGCCGCCGGCATGCCGTCGTCGCGGATCTCGAGCACCGTCGCCAACGTGCCTTCACGCGTCGAGCCGCCGGCGCCGAAGGTCACCGAGCAGAACGCCGGCTTCAGTTGCGCCAGCTGCGCACGCGCGGCGCGCAGCTTGGCCACGCCCTCCGGTGTCTTGGGCGGGAAGAACTCGAAACTGCAGTTGCGCCTGGCTTCGGCCATGGGACGGGTCAGCCCTTCTTCGGCATCAGCAGCGACGACAGTGCCCACGAGATGATGCTGTAGACGATCGCGCCGAACACGCCGGCCCAGAAGCCGTCGACGTGGAAGCCCGGCAGGAAGGAGCCTACGGCCCAGAACAGGAGCCCGTTGATCACGAAGATGAAGAGGCCGAGCGTGAGCAGCGTGACCGGCAGCGTCAGGATCACGAGCACGGGCCGGATCAGCGTGTTGATGAAACCGAGCACAACCGCAACGATCAGCGCGGTGGTGAAGGAATCGACGTTGATCGAGCGGAAGATGTAGGGCAGCGCGATCAATGCGATCGCGTTGATGAGCCAGGTGATCACGAGACGCATGGCAACTTCCTCCGAATGAGCAGCGGATTCAAGCCGGCGCGCCGGCAAGGTAGGGTTTCATCGCCGCATAGAACGTGGCGCTGACCGGCGCGGCCGTGCCGGATTCGACGGCCATCCTGGCCACGGCGCCCGAAAGCCAGGGTGCTTCGAGCCGGTTGCCGGCAACCAGGTCGTTCAGCATCGACGAGCGCATCGCCGCCGGCAAGCCGTCGGTGAAGGTCATCTGCCTCTCGACGTAGTCGTCGGCCAATGCCACGCTGCGCGCGCGTCCCAGCGTCCACGCTTCGCGCATCGCGGCCTCGAAGACGGCGCGCAGATCCGGGTCCGCCCGGATCACGCCGATCGGCTGCCGCGCCAATGCCGTGCAGCCCGACATCGCGGCGAGGAAGCAGAATTTTTCCCATAACGCCCGCTGGATGTCGTCCGCCAATTCGACACTTACGCCGGCCGCCGCGCACGCGTCTCGAAACGCCGCCGCAACCTGCGCATTGCCGCCGGCGAAGGCGCCCACGACGAGGCGCGCCATGGTTCCGGTATGGGCAATCACGCCCATGTCGCGGATGGTGGCGGCGATGTAGGCGACGCCGCCGAGCACCCGCGGGACGCCCAGCACCCGCTGCAGGACGTCAGGCGCATCGACACCGTTCTGGAACGGAATGACAACGCCGCCCTTCGCCACCAGGGGCGCGACCATCGGCGCCGCAGCCTCGACATCCCACAGCTTCACGCACAGCATCACCACATCGCACGGCGCAATGGCAGCGACGTCATCCGTGAACGTGGCGTTGCGGATCACCGCATTGCCAAGCCCACTCTCCAGCACCAACCCGCGCTCGCGCAGCGCCGCGAGATGTCGGCCCCGCGCCACGAAGGCTACGTCGTGCCCGGCCTGCGCCAGGCGGCCACCGAAGTAGCCGCCGACGCCGCCCGTACCGATGACCGCGACACGCATCGGACGCTCAATACCGGTAAGCGTCGGGCTTGTACGGGCCGTCCTTGCGCACGCCCAGGTACGTCGCCTGCTTGTCGGACAGCGGCGTCAGCATCGCCGCCAGTTTCGACAACTGCAACCGCGCGACCTTTTCGTCGAGGTGCTTCGGCAGCACGTAGACGCCCACCGGATACTGCTTGCCGCCGGAACGCGCGTCGGCCCACAGCTCCATCTGCGCTATCACCTGGTTGGCGAAGGAGGAGCTCATCACGAACGAAGGGTGGCCGGTGCCGCACCCCAAATTCACCAGCCGGCCTTCGGCCAGCAGGATGATCCGCTTGCCATCGGGGAAGATCACGTGATCGACCTGCGGCTTGATGTTGTCCCACTTGCAGTCCTTCAGCGCCGCGACTTCGATCTCGTTGTCGAAGTGGCCGATGTTGCAGACGATCGCCTGGTCCTTCATCCGCTTCATGTGCTCGAAGGTGATGATGTCGATGTTGCCGGTTGCGGTGACGAAGATGTCGGCCTTGTCCGCCGCGTAGTCCATCGTGACCACGCGATAGCCTTCCATCGCCGCCTGCAGCGCGCAGATGGGGTCGATCTCGGTGACCCACACTTGCGCCGAGAGCGCGCGCAGCGCCTGCGCCGAGCCCTTGCCCACGTCGCCATAGCCCGCGACGACCGCGACCTTGCCCGCGATCATCACGTCGGTCGCGCGCTTGATGCCGTCGACGAGCGACTCGCGGCAACCGTAGAGGTTGTCGAACTTGGATTTGGTGACCGAGTCGTTGACGTTGATGGCGGGGAAGCCGAGCTTGCCCTGCTTGTGCATCTCGTACAGGCGCTTCACGCCGGTGGTCGTTTCCTCGGTCACGCCTTTGATGCCGGCCTTGAGCCGCGAGTAGAACGCCGGGTCCTTGGCGAGCTTGGCCTTGATGGACGCGAACAGCGCGATCTCTTCCTCGTTGGTGCCGTGACTGATGATCGACGGGTCGGTCTCGGCCTGCGTGCCGAGGTGCACGAGCAGCGTCGCGTCGCCGCCGTCGTCCAGGATCATGTTCGGACCTTCGTTGTTGCCCCACTCGAAGATGCGGTGAGTGTAGTCCCAGTACTCAGCCAGCGACTCCCCCTTGAACGCGAACACGGGCGTACCGACGGCGGCAATCGCGGCGGCGGCGTGGTCCTGCGTCGAATAGATGTTGCACGACGCCCAGCGCACCTCGGCGCCCAGCGCCTGCAACGTCTCGATCAGCACCGCGGTCTGGATCGTCATGTGCAGCGATCCGGCCACGCGGGCACCGCGCAGCGGATGCAGCGCCGCGAATTCCTCGCGGATGGCCATCAGGCCCGGCATTTCCGTCTCGGCGATCGCGATTTCCTTGCGACCCCATGCGGCGAGCCCCAGGTCGGCGACCTTGAAGTCGGAAAAATTCTTGGTTTCGGTTGCAGCGTTCATCGGTCACTCCTTGGCGAGCGACATCGATGCGGGGGCGGAGGACGGTTGGCAGCGTCTCGTCATCCCGCGCAGGAGTCGCGGTTCAACGAGCGCAGTTGCGAAAGATGAAACTCCGAGCCTGGCAGCCCGCGCAGCTGGCGGCGGGCTGTTGCAACGCTCCTCGGAGAGTGGCCGGATTCTACCTCAAATCGCCATCGCCGCCACTGGTCAAAAGCTGGCGTGGCGGCGCGTCACTCGACGGCAGGCGTCGAGGCAAAGAGCGCGGTGGTCAAGCTGGACTCGCGCTTGTAGAAGCCCTCGGTGTGGAACGTCTCCGGCAGCTTGAAGTGTTCGTAATCGAGATGGTGCAGGAATTCGTGGACCAACGTGCGCAGGAAGGATTTGTACGCGACCACCTGCTTCTTCTGCGCCGTGCGCATCCAGACCGAGATGCGGGCGACCGGTATTTCCTCGTCCGGCTCGTAGAGCCCGTGCAGTTCGCCGTCGACATCGGACGGCCGCGCCGCCAGCACGCGGACATCCACCGGTGGCACGATGAAACCGCCGACCAGCGCGTCGATCAGCGCCTGCGCATCCTTCTGCACCGTGGGGCGATGCGCCCTTGCCAAGCCCTCGCGAATGCCGAAGACGCGGCCGCCGACGTCGATTCCCGGCGGCAGTTCGAGCGTCGCGATCGCATCGCTCTGCCGGTAGACTTCCTTGCGCGCCGGCGACAGCATGTCGTAGTAGGCAAACACCATGGCGGGATTATGGCACCCACTGCGGTCCAAATGAAAAGGCCGCCAAGCGGGCGGCCTCCTGCTGTGACGAACCGACCGAAGGTCAGTTCTTCTTGATCTTTTCCAGCATCTTGAAGATGCCCTTCGGCGCGCCGACGAACATGCGCTTGAAGGTCTTGGGCAGGCAACGACGCTCGAGCGTGTTGCGACGGGTGCGGGAACGTTCGGCCATGGTCAATCCTCGT
>JBKJSU010000474.1:0-3172 GCA_046594415.1 Casimicrobiaceae bacterium
CGGCCGGCAATCCTCCTGCGGCGGCGGCGCGTCCATCACGATGAGCGCGGCGGCCTCCGGCGCGAGCGGGTGCGAGCACTCGAGCGTGGCGCGGAAATAGCGGCGAAAGCTCGCGTCGGCCGACGCAGGCGCCAGCGTGAATGCCGTCGTGCGCAGGGTCTGCGCGACCCATTGCGCAAGCGCGGCATGGCGCGGATCGGCGGTGGGCGTGAGCATGGACAAGGGTACCGAAGTAGGACAGGGCGGGGCTCGACATGCGGCGCCTTTGCCGCCTGCAACGAACCGGCAGCAAGGTCGGGAACCACGCACAGGCTAGAATGCGCCATTTTACCAAACCAGCCCGTGAGCTCTCCGATCAAGCCCCTTCCAGTGCGCTGGTCCGTCGTCGCCGCATCGCTGGCGACCGTGTGCCTGTCCGGCACCCTGGCGGCGCAGGAACTCGTGTTGAAGCTCGCCCGCGAAATCGAGCCGGTCGCCAGGAAGTCCGCTGGCGGCCCCGTCCGCAGCAGCGGGTCGGTGGATACCGAGACGCCGCGGATGACGGATGTGGCGGGCACCGCCAAGCCGCAGCTTCCGGCGCCGGCAGCAACTGTCGCGCCGCTATCACCGGCAACGGTGCCGGATGACCGTGGCGCCATCTTCCTTCGCGCCGATCGGCTGGAAGGCTCGATGCAGAGAAAGATCGAGGCCGCGGGCAAGGTCGAGCTGCGCACGCGGCGCGAAACGGTGCTCGCCGATTGGTTGCAATACGACCAGGCCAACGATGAAGTCTGGGGCAAGGGCGATGTCACGCTGCGGCGCGGGCTCGACTGGATCACGGGGCCCGAGGTCAAGTTCCAGCGGAGCCGCGAGATCGGTTACTTCGACGATCCCCGGTTCTACTTCAGCGAGAACGCATCGCGCGGCGAGGCGAAGGTAATCCGCTTCGCGGGGCCCGACCTGTACGAGGCAAGCGATGCGCGCTATACGACCTGCGTTGCCCCGAACAACGACTGGTACCTGCGCAGCGACGAGATCGAGATCGACCAGAAGCGCCGGGTGGGCACGGCGCACGGTGCGCGCGTGTACTTTCTCGACGTGCCGGTCATGTATGCGCCGTGGCTCGAATTTCCGTTGTCCAACGATCGCAAGTCGGGGTTCCTGACGCCGGCAATCGGATCGTCGCAGATCCGCGGTTTCGAAATCGCGACTCCGTATTACTGGAACATCGCGCCGAACTATGACGCGACGTTCGTACCGCGACTGATGACCCGCCGGGGCCTGCAGCTCGGCGCGCAGGGCCGCTACCTGTTCGAGTCGGCCGCAGGCGAGGTACTGGGCGAGATCCTGCCCGATGACCGGGTGACCAATTCGGCGCGCTGGGCGATGTCGTGGAAGCACAACCAGCAAATCAAGCCGTGGCTCTCGGGCTATGTCAACTTCAGCCGCGTATCGGACGATACGTACTTCGCGGATTTCGCCGACCAGGTTGCCGTGACGTCGCAGAAGACACTGGCGCAGGAAGCAGGCCTGATCGCCAACTACGGGCAGTTCTACGTGCTGGCGCGCGCGCAGGCATTCCAGACGTTGCAGGATCCCAATCCTGCGGCCGCGGTCGTGCCGCCGTACAACATGCTGCCGCAGGTGCGCGCGAGGATGGCGGAGACGGACTGGATGGGACTGACGTGGAGCGGTACGGCGGAGTTCGTGCGCTTCGCGCAATCGTCGCTCGATCCTACCGGCAACCGCACGTCGATCTACCCGTCGATGCGCTGGATCCGCCAGGGCAGTTCGTGGTTCGTCAATGCGCACGCGGGCATCAACGCGTGGCAATACGATCTTAACCAGCCCACGGCCGGCGTCCCCGATGGCCGCGCCGGCGTGGCGGTGCCGGTGGCCAGCGTGGACGCCGGCCTGATCTTTGAGCGCGACTGGAGCATCTTCGGCGCCAGTTTCGTGCAGACGCTGGAGCCGCGCGCGCTCTATACCTACATCCCGTATCGCAACCAGAACCACCTGCCGGTGTTCGATACGGTGGTGGACGACTTCAACTTCACGCAGCTGTTCAGCGAAAACCGGTTCATCGGCGGCGACCGGATGGGCGACGCCAACCAGCTGGCGCTCGGCATCACGTCGCGACTGCTCGATCCCGTGTCGGGGTCCGAGCGCCTCCGCGTGGCGGTCGGCCAGCGCTTCTACTTCTCGGACCAGCAGGTCAACCTGGGCGGCACGCCACAGGAAGCGGGCTCGTCGGATTTCCTGGTGGGCGCGGAAGGGCGCCTTGCCGATGCGTGGGCGCTGATCGGCCTGGCCCAGTATGACTTCGGCACGTCCCAATTCAACCGCTTCAATATCGGCGCGCGCTATTCGCCCGGCGCAGGACGCGTGATCAGCGCCACCTACCGCTATTCGCGGGAACTCGTCGACCAGGTCGGCGGTCAATCGGAACTGAAGCAGACCTACCTGTCGACGCAATGGCCGCTGACGGAAAACCTGACGTTCCTGGGGGCGTGGAACTACTCGATCCCCGACCGCAAGACGCTGGAGGCGGTTGTGGGGCTGGAGTACAATGGGGGGTGCTGGGTTTTACGGGTCGTCGGGCAGCAGCTGACCACCACGACCGAGCAGACCACGCGCTCCGTATTTGTCCAGCTCGAGTTGAACGGCCTTGCGCGCGTCGGCACCAGTCCGCTCGATCTTCTGCGGCGCACCGTGCCGGGTTATCTGCGCACCAACGACCCGGCGCTGCAGCAACGCGACCGCAGCTTCGATCCGTTGCCCGAATTCTAGAATTCGTCACCAAACCATTCGCATGAACGCGACCCGCAGCCACGTCGCCTTCGAGGATCAGACCATGGGACGCACCTGCCCCGCTTTGCCGCTTGCCATTGCCGCAGCCGTCGTTTTCGCCACCTCCGGCGCGTGGGCCCAGCCCACGGGTTCCGGCATCCAGGTCCCGGGCGCCGCTGCCGGTCCCCGCCCCGGTGTACCGGTGCCGCGCCCGGCTGTCGCGCCGGTCGCGCCCAACGCGGTGGTGCCGCTCGAACGCGTGGTGGCAGTCGTCAACGACGAAGCACTCACGCAATGGGAGTTGAATGAGCAGAAGCGCATCGTGCTGGCGCAGATGCAGGCGTCCAAAGTCAACCCGCCCAACGCCGACGCGCTCAATACGCAGGTGCTGGAACGCCTCATC
>JBKJSU010000240.1:0-3703 GCA_046594415.1 Casimicrobiaceae bacterium
AACGACCTGGGTGCGGAAGCGCAGCCCGCCAGCAGAAGCACGACGGCGAGTCTCAGAACCACGGCAGCGGACCGTGAAACGTGTGCAACCAGCAGTGCATTGCTTCGTGCCCCAGGATCATGTCCGGCGACATCAGCGTTCCGACAACGCTTAATACCACCGCCACTCCCGTACGGGGCGCCCAGATTTCACAGGTTTCCTCCGTCCAGGCCGCGCAGGCGGACGCCATCAAGGCAAGCGGCACCATGGCGCCGCCATTGCCCCTGATCGCGGCGGCCGCGCATTCGAGGCCTGGCACTTGGGAGTCGTGTATCGTCACCAGCAGCGGCGGGCGGTACCCCGGCGGTTTGATTTCATGTGACCAGGCCGCGTTTATCAGCACGATCGCGAGAATGGCGGCAACGATTCGACGTGCGTTCATTGGGGGCTTTCCTAAACCAGTTTGCTAAATTCAAGAGTCGGTGGGAACGCCATGGTCAGAGTCAGGTCATTGGCTTCATGGCGAGTCATTCGCACCGCTGCATACTGAATTCAGGTTGCGGTTTCTCGTGATCGAGTACTGCGCGTCCGAATTCATGGTCGTTGAGCAAGTCGCTTGTTCGGCATTTGTTGTGAATCGTATCGGCCAGCCGCGACGGACGTAATCCGGGCCAATACCTACGTGCGCTGGCGATGCTCGATATCCCGATATCCGTGCCGGGCCCCAAGGCAGTCGTTACGCCTGTCCGCGCGGTTCGCCCGCTACCTGGTTGTGTCAAGATGATCGACAGGAACGGCGCTTGCCCGCACCGTACCGGTCCCGCCATGATCGACCTACACTGCCACCTGCTCCCCGGAATCGACGACGGCCCGCCCGACGAGGCGACGTCGCTCGCGATGGCGCGCATCGCCGTGGCCGACGGCATTCGCACGACGGCGTGCACGCCGCACATCTATCCGGGGTTGTTCGAAAACGACGGCGTGGGGATCAAGGCGCGGATCGCGGATCTGCGCCGGCACCTGCGGGACGAAGGGATCGAGCTCGAGCTCACGATCGGCGCCGACGCGCATCTGACACGGGAGCTCCTGGATCGACTCAAGGCGGGGACCGCGCCGACGCTCGCAGGGAGCCGCTATTTCCTGCTGGAGCCGCCGCATACGCTCGCGCCACCGCGCTTTGCCGAGGCAGTGTTCGACTTCGTTTCCGCCGGCTACGTGCCCGTGATCACGCATCCCGAGCGGCTGACGTGGATCAAGCAGCACTACGCGGTCTTTGCCGCGCTCGTGCAAAGTGGTGCGTGGATGCAGGTGACCGCCGGCAGCCTCTGCGGACGCTTCGGCAAAGTCGCGCGGTATTTCGGGCAGAAGATGCTCGACGATGGCCTGGTGCACATCCTTGCCACCGACGCGCACGGCACGCGGCATCGTTCGCCGTTGCTCGCCGAGGGGCGCCGGGCCGCCGAAAAGTGGGTCGGTGCGGAGGAAGCGCAAAGGCTGGTCGTCGAGCGCCCGCAGGCGATTCTGGACAACCTGCCGCCGACGGACGTTGCCCCGGTTCCGGCGTTGTGTGCCGGGGGTGTCGCGCCGCGCAGCGGTGGCATGCTCGCGCGAATCATGCGGCGCATGAGGTGAGCCTCAGACTGACACCGCAAGAGTGTGGTACCGAGGCCCACAACCCCAACGAGGCGCCATCGACGCAAGGCGCTACGTCCGCGAGCAGGCCGCGCCGGTCGGCCACGAGCAGGCGGATGCCCGTTTCGAAGACGACCTGCACGTCCGCTGCCCATTCGACATCGACAAGCTCGCCCGCGTCGAGCAGCTGCTTCTTGAGCGTCACGCACTCGCGCAGGTGCACGAGTGGGCCGTGCCCACGGCGGAACTGGCCGACGTTGCGGCTTTTCCGGGTGATGGGGACGGAGCGCGACGGTCTACCAGGCGGGCCGCGGCAGGCGCATCCCGCAGCATGCGCAAGGAACGATCAAACCCAGGGTCGACCGCGAGGGTGGAGCGCCTCGTAGTGTGTGGCGAGATTCGCGATTTCCGCCGCAACTTCGCCCGGAAATCCCCGGCGGTTGCCGCGGCGGCTGATCAACAGGTCAGCGAGATAGCGGGCGCAGCGATCCGGGTGGCCCCAGAGCGAGCAGATCGCATTGGCTATCCTCGCGTACCGCAGGGCGAGTTCGCGTGGCTGCACTTCCGCCGGGAGCGCGACGATCCATTGCCCCGTGGACGTTCGCAGGGAGTCGTCCTTCCGAATTCCGCGCCGGGAGGACATGTTGGCGGTAACGGGAGTACGCGGCGCTCCGTCTAGTACTCGTTTGGCATCCGCAACGGAGACCTTTTCGAAGGCAATCGATTTGTGCATGCCGTTCTTTCCGATGGTCGCCATCGCATCCCGCGCAAGGATTCACAATCCTGTCGTCAGGATGGACACCCGCTGGATGCGGTGCAATACGTGCCAATACCTACGGCGCGCAGGACGGCGTACGGCGCGGAACCAAGTGTCATGATCGTAGCGCGTGCGGCGCGACGGTGGATCGGTTCATCGGCCATTGGCGACGGATTGGGGGGTGGCGCGGTGGGTGCGCGCTTCGCCGTTGGCGAAGCCATGGCGGTCACTGCTTAGCGCAAGGGTGAGTTGGGCGCCAGCAATCGGGAGCGATCGAACAGGTTTTTCACTTATCCGCCACTCTCCTTATCCCGAGCCAGCTCTGGTTACTCGCCGCAGGCACGTTATTTTATAAAATATAAAGTATACTTGCCCCATGTTGGACTCCAGGGCCTCATTTCACACTAAACGCGAACAGGCTGTCGCCAAGGTGAAAGACGCCATCATGATGGGGCGCTACCAGCCCGGGCAATCGCTGAAGCAGGTGCAGTTGATGGCCGACCTTGACCTTGGCGCAACGCCGGCGCGCGAAGCCGCGCTGGAACTGGTGGCGATGGGCTTGCTGGTGCACGAATCGCATCGCGGAATGCGCGTGGCCGATCTCGATTGCGGGCGCGTCGCGCACGTCTACGGTGTGCGCGCATTGCTCGAAGCGGAAGCGGCGCGCCTGTCTGCCAGCCGGGCGACTGCGCCGGCAATCGAACGCGTGCGCCGCCACGCGCAGGCAATGGAAACGGCCTTCGCCAACCACGACCTGCGACGCTTAAGCGCCGCCGACACGCGGTTTCATCAGGCCTTGTACGGGGCGGCGGACAACCCGTTGCTGCTCAAACTGATCGAGCAGATGTGGGATCAGTTTCCGCGCTACATGCTTTGGCAAAGGCCCGAGCGCGTGCGCCAATCCATTCACGAACACGGCGACATCGCGACGAAATTCGCGCGAGGAGACGCTGACGGCACCGCGCGCGCCGTCGAACGCCACATCCTGCATGGTCTCGACGCCTTCAATGCCATCCTGCGGACCGAACGATCGCCGCATGCGGCGATCGACCAATGACGACGGAAAACGCCACGGAGCAGGACTTTCGCCACAACCTGATTCGATACGGTGGCGACGTCTACCCGGAAATCGTCGAGAAGGCGCAAGGCTGCTACGTCTGGGACGCCACCGGCAAGAAAATACTGGACTTCACGTCCGGCCAGATGTGCGCCACCGTAGGCCACAGCCATCCGAACATCGTGGCGGCCATCAAGAAAAGCTGCGACACCGCGCTGCATCTCTTTTCGGGAATGATACCGCGCAGCGTCGTGCAACTGGCGGAGGCGCTGGCCAAA
>JBKJSU010000544.1:0-7185 GCA_046594415.1 Casimicrobiaceae bacterium
GTGGCCGGACCCAACGTGCGCACGCAGGTCGGCGACGCCGGCCACCCGGCCACCTGGTGGGACGGGCGACCCTTCGACCGGATCCTCGTCGACGTCCCGTGCACCGCGTCGGGCATCGTGCGCCGGCATCCGGATGCCAAGTGGCTGCGGCGCAAACGCGATCTCGATTCCTTCGTGGCCCAACAGCGCCGGATGCTGCCGGCGTTGTGGCAGACGCTGGCGCCCGGGGGGTTGCTGCTGTATGCAACATGCTCCGTATTTGCGGCCGAAAATGACCAACAAATCAAGGACTTCGTCAAAGACTACCCCGAAGCGTTGCGGGAAACCATCAGGTTTCCCGACGATTGCCTGCAGGTGGGGGGTCAACTCTTGCCAGCGATGAATGGCACGGGCCACAATCAGGACGGTTTCTTCTACGCCCTCCTTCGCCGCGCGTGACGCGCCCCCACGAACCTGCAGCGCCACCGCGCCAGGCCTCCGGGCCGCGACGCCGCCGGACCCGTCGCCACGATGCTTGCCGGCATGCCGTTCCCCCTCTCATTGCGCAACCCGCCTGCTCCGCGCCTTGCACCCCCACCGTGGCTGCTCGCGCTCGCGCTGCTGGTATGCGTCGGCTTCGCCGGGATGGCGCCGCCTGCGCGCGCCGATGGAATCCCGGTCAAGTCGGCGGAATTGCGCGTCATCGACGGCGAGGTGGTGCTGAACGCGGAGTTCGACTTCACGTTCAATCCCACACTCGAGGAAGCGCTGCAGAACGGCATTCCGCTCTACTTCGTGCTGGAAATCGAGCTGTCGCGGGCGCGCTGGTACTGGCTGGATGAGAAGGTCCTGCAGTCGGCGCTGACCTATCGCGTGTCGTGGAACGCGCTCACCCGCCAGTATCGCGTCGCGAGCGGCCTCCTCACGCAGAACTACGCCTCACTGGAGGAGGTCGAGCGCTACATCGGCCGCGTGAATTCGCGGCCGGTGATCCGCGTCGATGCGCTGACCAAGGGCGCCCGCTACGATGCCGCCGTGCGCTTGCGGCTCGACGTCAACCAGTTGCCGAAGCCCTTCCAGGTGAATGCGCTCGCGTCGCGCGAGTGGACGCTCGCCTCCGAATGGCAACGGTTCGTGTTCACGCCATGAGCGAGCGGCATCCGTCATGAGCGCGCTGCCCGGCAAACGCGGATTGCGCTGGCTACTGCTGGTGTCGGCCTCGCTGTCGGCCATCGCCGTGTTCCTGCTCGCCACCGCCACGGCCAATACGGCGCTGTTCGCGCAGGGCTACGACGTGCTGCTGATCGGCAATCTCGTGCTGATCGGCCTGCTGATGCTGGTCGTCGGCTGGCAGTTGTGGCGGTTGCGCCGCAATCTCAAGGCGGGCGTCTTCGGCTCGCGCCTTGCGGTTCGGCTCGTGTTCCTGTTCGCGCTGGTGGCCGTGCTGCCGGGCGCGCTGGTGTATGCCGTGTCGGTGCAATTCATCGGCCGCAGCATTGAGAGCTGGTTCGACGTGCGGGTTGACCGCGCGCTCGAAGGCGGCCTCAATCTCGGCCGCAATGCGCTCGACTACCTGCTCAAGGAAACGCAGGGCAAGGCCACCCAGATGGCGGTCGCCATCGCGGAGAGCCCGGGTAGCCTGGCGGGCGCGCTCAATCGCGTGGCCGAGCAGGGCAATGTCTACGAGGCCGTGCTGTTCTCGCCAACCGGCAGCGTGCTTGCCGTGGCGGGCACCGGGGGCTCGCGCGCGACGCCGGAGCCGCCGCCGCCGGCGGCACTGCGTCTCGCGCGCATGCAACAGCCGTTTGCGAAGATCGAGCAGCAGGCGGACGGCAACCTGCGCCTGCGCGTCGTGGTGGCGGTCAACACCGACGACAGCCTCAACCCGCTGAAGCTGCTGCAGGTCGTCGAGCCGGTCCCGCCGGCGCTCGCGCAGGATGCCGAACGGGTCCAGGCCGGCATGCGTGACTACCAGGAACTCTCGTTCTCGCGCCAGTCGTTGAAGCGCCTCTATGCGCTGACGCTGACGTTGACCCTGCTGCTCGCACTGACCTCGGCGCTGGGCCTGGCCGTGGTGCTGTCCGAGCGCTTCGCCGCGCCGCTGGGCTTGCTCGCGGAGGGCACGCGCGCGGTAGCGCAGGGCGACTTCACCCGCCGCCAGCCGGTGGTCTCGCGCGACGAGCTGGGCGTGCTGACCGAGTCGTTCAACACGATGACCGAGCAGCTGGCCGAAGCGCACGGCAAGGCCGAGGAGAGCCGCCGCGCCACCGAGACCACGCGCGCGTATCTCGAGAGCATCCTCGGCAACCTGTCGGCGGGCGTGCTCGTGTTCGACGAGCGGCATCGGCTGCGCACGGTCAATCCCAGCGCCGCCGTGATCCTGCAGCAGCCGGTGGCCGATCTCGCCGGGATGGCGCTGGCCGATTGGGGGCGCCGTCTTCCCGCGTTGGCACCCTTTGCCGAACTGGTGGCGGAAGGCTTTCGCAGCAGCCGCGACGGGCAATGGCAGAAGGAGGCCGAGCTGGCCGTGGCCAATCTCTCGCGCACGCTGCTGATGCGCGGCACCCGGCTTCCCGGCACGGCCACCACGGGCGGCTATGTGGTCGTGTTCGACGATGTGTCCGAACTGATGCAGGCGCAACGCGATGCGGCATGGGCAGAGGTGGCGCGGCGGCTGGCGCATGAAATCAAGAACCCGCTGACGCCGATCCAGCTGTCCGCCGAACGGTTGGCGATGAAGTTGACGCCCAAACTCGAGAGCGCGGACCAGGAGACGCTGCGGCGGGGCACGCAGACCATCGTCTCGCAGGTGGGCGCGATGAAGCACATGGTGGACGACTTCGCCATCTACGCGCGGCAGCCGCGGCCCGGGCAGATGCAGAATGTCGACGTGGCAGCGCTCCTGGGCGACGTATTGGCGCTCTACGACGACCTGCGTCTCCACGTTAGGCTATCCTTGCCGGATGCGCCCATCCTCGTCCAGGGCGAACCCACCCGCCTGCGCCAGGTGTTCCACAATCTGCTGTCGAACGCCGTCGATGCCCAGACCGATGTCGCCGATCCGCTCTTTGTGATCACGCTCGCCGCCGCGGGAGGCGAAGTAGTGCTCACGTTTGCCGACGACGGACCCGGTTTTGGCGGCAGCGTGCTGGCGCACGCGTACGAGCCGTATGTGACGACCAAGGCCAAAGGCACCGGGCTGGGATTGGCGATTGTGAAAAAGATCATCGACGAACATGGCGGCCGGGTCGTGCTGGACAATTTGCCGACCGGCGGCGCGCGCGTCACGCTTACATTTCCGGTCGCTGCCGGCGGCAAGCCCGCCGCGGCGACTGCATAAGGATCCGCCACGATGGCGCATGCAAAAGAAATACTGATCGTCGACGACGAAGTCGGCATCCGCGAATTGCTGTCGGAGATTCTGCAGGACGAAGGCTACCGGGTGGCGCTCGCGGAAAATGCCGGGGAAGCGCGGGCCTACCGGCAGCGGCAGCAACCCGCACTGGTGCTGCTCGACATCTGGATGCCCGATACCGACGGCGTCACGCTGCTGCGCGAATGGGCGGCCGGCGGCCAGCTGACGATGCCCGTCATCATGATGTCGGGCCACGGGACGATCGAAACCGCCGTCGATGCCACCAAGGTCGGCGCCTTCGACTTCCTCGAAAAGCCGGTGGGGTTGCAGAAACTCCTGTCCACGATCGCGCGCGCGCTGAAGAGCGCGGCCGCGCAGGAGCCGCGCCGCGTCTCGCTGGCGGCGCTGGGCGGCGGCGCGGCCATACGCGAGGCCGAGCGCGCGCTCGACCTCCTGCTGGCGGGAAGGCGCCCGATGCTGATCCTGGGCGAATCCGGCACCGGTCACGATCTCGCGGCCCGCGCCCTGCAAACGCCCGATGCGCCGTGGATCGCGCTGTCCAACGGCGCGCGGCTCACCGCCAATCCGCTGGCCCTGCTGGAGGAAGCCCGCGAAGGCGTGCTCTACTGCAGCGAAATCGGACAGTACTCGAAGTCCGAGCAGAAGGGCCTCGCCTTCCTGTTGCCCAAGCTCGACAAGCTCAGCGTCACGCTGGTATGCACCAGCGTCGACCCGCTGGGCAACCTCGCCGCCGAAGGCAAGTTCGATCCGCAACTGCTGGCGCTGCTCGCGGTCGGTTCCGTCGTGCTGCCGCCGCTGCGGAGCCGGCGCGACGACATCCCGCTCCTGATCGAGAGGTTCTGGCGCGAGGGCACCGTCGACGCGGCAACGCCCCCGCTGCTGTCCGCCTTGCCGCCGCCGGCGCTGACGGCGCTGACCAACGCCTACTGGCCCGGCAATCTTGATCACCTCGCCGCGTTCGTCCGCAACCTGATGCTGGTGGGCGGCGAAATTACCACCGAGCACGTAAAGCGCGTGCTGGGCGAGGCCGCGTCGCCCAATCCGTCGGTGGCGCCGGAGATCACCTCGCGGTTTTTCGAGATGCCGTTGCGCGAAGCGCGCGAGGCCTTCGAGCGCATCTACTTCGAGCAGCTCCTGGGCAAGGAGCAGAGCAACATGAGCAAGGTCGCGGAAAAGGCAGGCCTCGAGCGCACGCATCTTTATCGCAAGCTGAAACAGCTCAACATCCGCTTCTCGCGCCGCGTCGACGAAAGCGCCGCTTCGCAGACTCTCGCGCACGCGCCGACCAACCCTTGAGCACCACCGCCGATCCGAAACGCACTACCGCCCTGATGGTCGGGGCGATCGGTGTCGTCTACGGCGACATCGGCACCAGCCCGCTGTACATGCTGAAGACCGCATTCCACGGCGAGCACGCGCTCGCGCTGACCACGGGCAACGTGTTCGGCGTGCTGTCCGTCGTGTTCTGGGCGCTGGTGATCGTGGTGACGCTGAAGTACATCACGCTGATCCTGCGCGCCGACAACAACGGCGAGGGCGGCATCCTCGCGCTGACGGCGCTGGTGTCGCGCGGCCTCGCCAAGCAGGAGCGCCGGCGCTGGTGGCTGGTGGGCTTCGGCATCTTCGGCGCGGCGATGTTCTATGGCGACGGCATGATCACGCCCGCCATCTCGGTGCTCTCCGCCGTCGAAGGGATCGAGATCATCGCGCCGGGGCTGCACGAGTTCATCGTGCCGATCACGCTGTGCATCATCGTCGGGCTGTTCCTCATCCAGCGGCGCGGCACGGCCAGCGTGGGCGCGTTCTTCGGCCCGGTGATGTGCATCTATTTCGTCGTGATCGCGGTGCTGGGGGCGGTGGAGATCGTCCAGCGTCCCGACATCCTCGCGGCGATCAATCCGGTCTATGCGCTTGAATTCTTCACGCACGCCCCGGTGGCCGCCTTCCTCTCGCTGGGCGCGGTCGTGCTCGCTGTCACCGGCACCGAGGCGCTGTACGCCGACATGGGCCACTTCGGCCGGTCGCCGATCCGCCGCGCGTGGCTTGCCTTCGTGATGCCGGCGCTCGTCATCAACTATTTCGGCCAGGGCGCGCTGCTGCTCGCCGAACCCTCCGCCGTCAAGAATCCGTTCTACCTGCTGGCGCCCGAGTGGGCGCTCATTCCTTTGGTGATTCTTGCCACCTGCGCGACGGTGATCGCTTCGCAGGCGGTGATTTCAGGCGCGTTCTCGCTTACGCGCGCCGCCATCCAGATGGGCTATTGTCCGCGCCTGCAAATCCTGCACACGTCGGAGAAGCAGATCGGCCAGATCTACGTGCCGTTCATCAACTGGACCCTGTTCATCGCCGTGTTCCTGCTCGTGATCACGTTCAGGAAGTCCGACAACCTGGCGGCCGCCTACGGCATCGCGGTCACGCTGGCGATGCTGATCGACTCCATCCTGATCTACGCGGTGATGCGCCGGCTGTGGAAATGGCCGGCCTGGGTGGCGGTGCTGATCGCCGCGCCGCTCACGCTGATCGACCTTGCCTTCCTCGCGTCGAACTCGCTCAAGATCCCCGACGGCGGCTGGTTCCCGCTGGTGATCGGCGGCGTGGTCTTCATGTTGCTGACCACGTGGAAGCGCGGCCGCGCCGTGCTGATGGACCGGCTCTCGCAGGACGCGCTTCCGCTCGACCTCTTCATCCAGAGCATCGAGGTGGCGCCGCCCATCCGGGTCGACGGCACCGCGATCTTCATGACGTCCACACCCGACCGCGTGCCGCACGCGCTGCTGCACAACCTGAAGCACAACAAGGTGCTGCACCAGCGCGTGGTGTTTCTCACCGTGATGATGCGCGACACGCCTTACGTGCCGGAGGCCGAGCGCATCGAGGTACGCACGCTGGGCTGCGATTTCTACCAGTTCGTGGCGTGGTACGGCTTCAAGGAAGACCCGGACGTCCCGGCGTTGCTCGAGGAGTCGGGGCGGCGCGGTTTCGCCTTCGAGATGATGGAGACGTCGTTCTTCGTGTCGCGCGAAACGCTCATTCCTACCGGCGCGCCGGGTATGGCGATCTGGCGCGAGCGCATCTTCGCATCCATGTCGAAGAACGCGGTCAAGGCATCGGAATTCTTCCAGATCCCCACCAACCGCGTCGTCGAACTGGGGACCCAGATCGAGCTGTGACGGATGCGCGCCGCATGCGCAACGGGCCGCATCGCGCGGCCCGTTGTCATCGCGAATGCAGTACGGAAACGGTCAGGCGGCCACCATCTGCGCGCGGATCGACTTCATCGCCTTGCTTTCGATCTGGCGGATCCGCTCGGCGGAAACGCCATACTCGGTGGCCAGGTCCTGCAGCGTCGACGTCGAATCGTCCTCCTTCAGCCAGCGCGCCTCGATGATGCGGCGGCTGCGGTCGTCCAGCCGTGCCAAGGCGTTTTGCAGGCCCTTGGTGCGGTGCTCCGCCGTCCGCGCACGCTCGTAGATCTTGGCGGGCTCGTCCTCGGTGTCGGTGAGGTACGCGATCGGCGAGACGAAATTTTCCTCGTCGCCGGGCGTCGGGTCGAGCGCCAGGTCGTGGCCGGACAGCCGCGTCTCCATCTCGACCACGTCCTCGGGCTTGACGCCCAAGTCCTTGGCAATCGCATGGGCATCGGCCACCGACAGCGCGGCCGTGCTGGCCTTCATGCTGCGCAGGTTGAAAAAGAGCTTGCGCTGTGCCTTGGTCGTGGCGACTTTCACCAGGCGCCAATTGCGCAGGATGAACTCGTGCATCTCGGCGCGGATCCAGTGCAGCGCGAACGAGACCAGGCGCACGCCACGCTCGGGGTCGAAGCGCTTGAC
>JBKJSU010000201.1:0-6176 GCA_046594415.1 Casimicrobiaceae bacterium
CGCGAGCTGGTCCGCGATGTTCGTCGCGGCATCAAGGTGATCGAATACGTGACGGCGCTGGCCGTCGAAGGCGACCATGCCGCGCGCGTCGTGCGCTATACCGTCGACGGTCGCGAGTACACGAGGCCCCTCGACCAGATCATGCTCCATCAGGGCGTGGTGTCCGATGTCAATCTCGCGCAGGCCGCCGGATGCGGACTGGCGTGGCAGCCGGCACAGGGCTGCTTTGTGCCGATCGTCGATGCATGGGGCGGCACCGCGGTTGCGGGACTCTACGTGGCCGGTGACGGCGCGGGCATCGCCGGGGCGTTGGCCGCGGTTCCGCGTGGGCGGCTGGCCGCGCTCGCGATCGCCAACGCACTGGGCCGGATCAACCAGGTCACCCGCGACAGCATTGCGCGGCGCGATCGCGACGAACTTGCCATCGCCATGCGTGGGCGCGCATTCCTCGATGTGCTGTATCGCCCTGCCGACGCATTCATGCTGCCCACGGGCTCGACGCTGGTGTGCCGCTGCGAGGAAGTCGACGCGCAGACGGTCATCGATCTTGCGCGCCGGGGTTGCGCGGGGCCCAACCAGATGAAAGCCTATGTCCGCTGCGGCATGGGCCCGTGCCAGGGCCGCTTCTGCGGATTGACGGTCAATGCTCTTATCGCCCGCGAGCAGCAGCGCGACCCGGCTGACGTCGGCTACTACCGGCTGCGCTTTCCGGTGAAGCCCGTCACGCTCGAGGAAATGGCGTCCAGCCCCACGACGCCCGAAGCCGTTGCGGCCGTAGTACGCCCGTAATAGGCCCTGTAGGCGAGGCTAGAGCCTCGCTGGTTCGCACGCCGCAACCCTGTAGGCGACGCTAGAGCCTCGCATTGCGCACCGTACCCACTGCCCGCGAGGCTGAAGCCTCGCCTACAGACTGTAACCGGATTTTCGCGCCTCCAGCGCACGGTGGCGCGTATACTTTTTTGCATGTCGGCACCACTGCCCATCGAACAGCTCGTCGTCGCGATCAGCTCGCGTGCGCTCTTCGACTTCGAGGAAGAGAACCAGGTCTTCGAAACCGCAGACGACCGCGAGTACATGCGCCTGCAACTGGAGCGCATCGAGCAGCCCGCCAAGCCGGGTGTCGCCTATCGCCTGGTGCGCAAGCTGCTGGCCTTCAACGCCGATGCGGTCAAGCGCGTGGAGGTCGTGATCCTGTCGCGCAACGATCCCGTCTCCGGCCTGCGCGTGTTCCGGTCGGTGAAAGGCGCGGGCCTGGCGATCGAGCGTGGTGTGTTCACGCGCGGCCGCGCGCCGTTCGGCTATCTCGAGGCGCTCAAGGCCAACCTGTTCCTCTCCGCCAATGCCGAGGACGTGCGCTCCGCGCTGACGGCGGGCTTTCCCGCAGCGCTCGTCTACACACACACCGCGAAGGAAGATCCGCATCCCGACGAGGTACGCATTGCCTTCGACGGCGACGCGGTGCTGTTTGCCGACGAGGCGGAGCGCGTGTTCCGCGCCCAGGGCCTCGATGCATTCCAGACCCACGAGGCCGCTCACGCGGGCCGGCCGCTGCCGCCGGGACCGTTCAAGCCGCTGCTGGAAGCGCTGCACCGGCTGCAGCTGGCCGCCGATCATGGCACTGTGCCGATGCAGTTGCGCACCGCGTTGGTCACGGCGCGCTCCAGCCCGGCGCACGAACGCGCCATCCGCACGCTGATGGACTGGAACATCGAGGTGGACGAGGCGATGTTTCTGGGCGGGCTGGAAAAAGGCGAATTCCTGCGCAATTTCCAGCCCGACTTCTTCTTCGACGACCAGACGCGGCACGTCGAATCGGCCTCCGCCCACGTGCCGTCGGGGCACGTGCTGCACGGCGTGGCCAACGAACGCTAGCTACTAATCGAGAATTCGCCCGAAGAACGGATAGTGCGGATCGTTGTAGCCCGGCGTGGACGGGTGTCCCGGTGTCACCAATGAATCGACCAGCGCTTCATCGGCATCGGACCACGCGGTGCCGAGTGCGTCGACATAGTCCTGCCATTGCGCCAGCGTACGCGGCCCCGCGATGATCGACGTCACGATCTGGTTGGCCCACAGCCACGCCAGCGCGAACTGCGTCAGCGAGCGGCCGGTCTTGGTGGCGTGCTCGCGCAACGTCTGCGCAATCACGAACGACGCTTGGCGGACCTCGGTCTCCAGCATGCGGCGGTCGCCCTGGGCGGCGCGCGAGTCGTCAGGCAGCGGCGCGCCCGGCATGTACTTGCCCGTGAGCACGCCACGCGCGATCGGCGAGTAGGGCGCAACACCGATGCCGTAGTGATCGCAGGCCGGCAGAATTTCTACCTCGGGCATGCGATTCAACAGGTTGTAATACGGCTGGCACACCACAGGCAGCGGCACGCCCTGCGCCTCGCATTCGCTGACCAATTCGGCGATCCGCCAGCCGCGGTAATTCGAGATGCCGAAATAGCGGATCTTGCCGGCGCGGATCAGTTCGCCCATGGCGCCTACTGTTTCGGCAATCGGCGTATCGGTGTCGTCGCGATGCAGGTAGTAGATGTCGATGTAGTCGGTGGCCAGCCGCGCCAGGCTGTCGTTGCAGGCTTCCATGATCCAGCGCCGCGACAGGCCGCCGTCCAGCGGCCTGGCCGTCATCACGTTGCCTACCTTGGTGGCCAGGATCCAGTGGCGCCGATGCGCCTTGATCGCGGGACCGACGATGCGCTCCGAAGCCCCCTTCGAATACACGTCGGCGGTATCGATGAAGTTGACACCGGCCTCGCGCGCCGCATCGATGATCCGCTGCGACTCCGCGGCGTCGGTGCGGTCGCCGAACATCATCGTGCCAAGGCACAGTGGAGACACTTCGAGGCCGCTTGCGCCTAATCGCACGTAATCCATCGCCTGCTCCTGATACGGGGAATCGACGAATATGCAATAACGCGAGCCTTCGCGCAATGGCGCACCTTATAATCAACCGCTTTTCCCAGTAGCGACCTCCCGTGCCGCCCGCCATGTCCCAGCGTTCCCTTCCGGCAGTGTCATGAACGTCCTCTTCGAGGATGATGGTCACCTGAAGGCCGGGGTGGTGCTCGCCGACAACGACGCGTCGCTGCAGGTGGAGTCCGTCACCGGCAAGCGGATGAAGATAAAGTCGGCGCACGTGCTGCTGCGATTCACGTCGCCCTCGGCGGCGGAAGCGCTGGCCAGCGGCCAGGCACTGGCGGCCGACCTCGACCCCGGCTTCCTGTGGGAGCACAGCGGCGACGATGAATTCGGCTTTGCCGACCTGGCGCGCGAGTATTACGGCGCCACACCCGGTCCGGCGCAGGCTGCCGCAGTGGCCATGCTGCTGCATGCATCGCCGATGCACTTCTACAAGAAGGGCAAGGGCCGCTACCGCAAGGCGCCACCGGAATCCTTGAAGGCGGCGCTTGCCTCCGTCGAGCGCAAGCGCGCGGAGGCGGCGCAGATGGCAGGATGGATCGCCGACCTGCGCGCACACACGCTGCCCGCGCCGCTGCGCGCGAAGCTGCCGATGCTGCTGTACGCGCCCGACAAGAACACGCTCGAATGGAAGGCGCTGGCCGCCGCGTGCGAGCAGACGCGCACCAATCCCGTCGAACTTCTGGCTGCCTGCGGGGCGATTCCATCGACCCACGATTTCCACTTTAACCGCTTCCTCACCGAGGCCTTTCCGCAAGGCGTGGACTTTCCTGCCGCGGGACCGCTGCCGCCGCTGGCCGACCTGCCGCTGGCGCCGGTGCGCGCCTTCTCGATCGACGACGCCACCACCACCGAGATCGACGACGCGTTCTCGGTACGCGAACTCGGGAACGGCAATCTCGAGATCGGCATCCACATCGCCGTGCCGGCGTTGGCCATCCCGCGCGGCAGTCCGCTCGACGCCATCGCCCGCACGCGGCTGTCCACCGTGTACATGCCGGGCCGCAAGCTCACGATGCTGCCCGAGGCCGCGGTGGCGGCCTTCACGCTGCGCGAAGGCGCAGTGGTGCCAGCGTTATCGCTCTACGTCGAGACCACGCCCGACGGCGTGCCGGTGAAGAGCAACACGCGGCTGGAGCGCGTGCCCATTGTCGCCAACCTGCGCCTCGACGCCATCACAGCCGCATTCGCGGCGCCGTTGCCTTCACCGCAGGATCCGCCGTGGACGCAGGAACTGCGCGCATTGTGGAAGCTGGTCCAGCACCTGTCGGCGCAACGCGGCAAGACCGACATCAATCGCATCGACTACAGCTTCTACATCGACTGGGAAGCCGCCCCCGACGGCAAGGTGTCCATCGTCGCGCGCGAGCGCGGCAGCCCGCTCGACAAACTCGTCGCGGAGTTGATGATCCATGTCAACAGCACCTGGGGACAGTTGCTGGCCGAGCACGACGCACCGGGCCTCTATCGCGTGCAGGCCGGCGGCAAGGTGAAGATGAGCACGCGTCCCGGCGAGCATCAGGGCCTTGGCCTCACGCATTACCTGTGGGCCAGCTCGCCGTTGCGCCGCTACTGCGACCTCGTCAACCAGCGCCAGTTGCTGGCCGTGCTCGGCGGCGAGCGTACCCCCTATGCCGACAACGATGCCGATCTCTTCGCGGCGCTGGCCGACTTCGAGGCGACGTATGCACAGTACGCCGAGTTCCAGGACCGGATGGAGCAGTACTGGTGCCTGCGCTGGTTGCTGCAGGAAAAAGTCACGGAAATCCCGGCACGCGTGATTCGCGACAACCTGGTGCGCTTCGAACGCGTGCCGCTGGTCCATCGCCTTGCCGACCTGCCGCCATCGCCGCCGGATACGCTTGTCAGCGTTGCCATCACGCGTGTCGACCTGCTGGGCGCCGTGCTCGAATGTCGCGTAGCTGGCGCGGCGCAGGTCGCGGCCCCCGCGGCCACGTGAGGCGACATTACCCCAACCGGCGTTCATGACGCCGGCATGGTGGGCGCATACAATAGCGGTCGAACTCATGCCAGCCCTTCCGCCCTGACGTGCCGCGCCGCGCGACACCGCCCAAGCCGGCGGACTCTCCCGACGTGCCAGCGCACACGCCGGCCGCGGTCGCGCCGGTCGAGCAACGTCCTCGCGCCGAGTCGGCACCGGCGAAGCCGGCAGCGGCGAAGCCGGTGATTTCGAAGCCGGCGCCGCCGCGCGCCGCCAAGGCGCCGGTTGGCGCGACGTCGACACCGACCGCAACAACCGCGAGTGATGCGGCCAAGGCGCCAGCCCGCAAGCCCGTGGTAAGGCGCGTCGCCAAGGCGGCGACAAGCCCGGCCCCGGCACCCATCGCGCCGGCGGCGGCTGCCGTCGCTGACACGACTGCAGGCGAGCCGCCGCGCCGCGCCGCCCCGCTCACGCATGTCTACGTCCCGCTGGAATTGTTGCGCCCTTCGCGGCGCGATCGCCTGCTTGCGTATGCCATCGCCGGCTCGGTGCTGATTCACCTCGTGATCCTCACGCTGCACTTCCGGCCCTTCGACTTGAAGTCGCTCGCTGACAAGGGGCCGCTGCTGGAAGTTGCGCTGGTCAATGCGAAGACGCTGGCCAAGCCCACCAAGGCCGACATTCTCGCGCAGGCCAACCTCGATGGCGGCGGCAACACCGATGCCGATCGCCGCGCGAAGACGCCGCTGCCCGTACTGCCGAAGAACAGTCCCGACAGCGCGGTGGCAGTGGCGACGCAGAAGGTGGAAGCGCTCGAAAAGCAGACCAAGGAACTGCTGACACAACTGCAGTCCGCGCCCGCTGTGGCGTCCATTCAGAAGCAAGCCGAGGCGCCGGAAAAGACCGAACTGCCCACGGCCAACGAGTTGATGCAGCGCACGCTCGAGGCGATGCGCCTCGAAGCGCAGATCGCCAAGGACATGGACGAGTACCAGAAGCGGCCCAAGCGCCGCTTCATCGGCGCGCGCGCGGAGGAATACCGGTTCGCGCGCTATGTCGAGGACTGGCGCCTCAAGATCGAACGGGTCGGCAATCTCAACTATCCGGAGGTGGCGCGGCAGCAGCGGCTGTACGGCAACCTGCTGATCACCGTGTCGATCCGCAGCGATGGCACGCTCGAGAATGTCGAGATCAATCGCACGTCGGGCAACCGGTTGCTCGACGCCGCTGCGATCAGGATCGTCGAAATGTCCGGCCCCTTCGCCGCGTTCCCGCCGGATATCAAACGCGACACCGACATCCTGCACAT
>JBKJSU010000233.1:0-6615 GCA_046594415.1 Casimicrobiaceae bacterium
GGGCCGGAGCAGCGACCACAGCGCCCGCAGCAGGGTCGGCACCGCGTCGTCGTCCGTCACGTAGGTGATGAGCGAGTACGGGCACAACACCACGCCGAAGCCGGCGCGCAGTCCCAGTCGGCGCATGTCCATCCGCGCAATGCGCGCCGGTAATCCGAGCGCGCCGGCCTTGCGCTGCAACTCGGCCAGCATGCCGGCGGACGCGTCGACCCCGATGCTGTCGACGCCGTGCGCAAGAAGATCGAGCAGGATGCGGCCGTTGCCACAACCCAGTTCGAGCACGGGACCCGGATGCTGCAGGCACAGGTTGCGATAGAACGCGACGTCATCGAACGCCATGTTGCGCGCCATGTCGACGTCGTAGAACCGCGCAATCCGATCGTAGTTGCCGTCGGTCGGGTTCATGGGGTCGCCTGCAATGGCACGTCGAGCAGGCCCGCGTGAAGTTGCAGCAGCGCGCGGGTGCTGCGGCTCCAGCCCAGGCCGTCGGCGTTAACCACCGCGAGCGCTTCGAGCCGGTGCCGTTCCCGCGCGTCACGCAGCAGCGCCAGCACCGGGTCGACCATGGCCTCGACGGCGTCGACCGCGATGAGTCCGGGCGCGGCGGGATGCAGGTAGCCGCGTGCGCCCTCGATCGTGCTGATGCATAGGCGACCGGCGGTCAGGCTCTCCGCGATCTTGACGGCGGAACCGCGGATGCCCACCAGCGGATTGATGGACAGTGCGCACTGCGCCAGCAGCGCCGGCACGTCGTCGCGGTGACCGGCGAGAGTGACGCCCGGTTGCGCGAAGGCCGCGCGGCCGGCGACGTGCGCGGGATACTCATTGCCGGCGAGGATCAGCAGTGTTGCGGTTGGTATCGCGGCGCGGATCCGCGGCCACGCGACTTGCAGGAAATGCTCGATGCCCTCGCGATTGGGGCCGTAGCGAAACGGACCCACGAACAGCAGCATGACGCCGGTCGACGGCCGGTAGGGATCGACGGCAGCTGCACTGCCGTTGGCAACGCACACCACGCGCGGATGCGTGATCAGAGCCGCATCTTCGGCAGCCACGACTGTGACGGCGTCGAATCGCGCCAGCAGCGCGTGGTCCGCGCCGAACTCGGACGCGGTGTACGCGTCATGCAGGTCGAGCACCCACTTCTCGCCGGGCGCCCGCTGCCGCACCAGCGGGGCGAGTTCGGCGTGCTCGATCTGCACGAGGCGCGGCGCGTAGCGGGCGATGGCCTGGGCTACGGCCTCGGCGAGCGCCGGGTGCGCATGCGCCTGCATCCGCTCCGGCAGTGCGGCGCCGGCGCCGGTCTCTCCTTCATCGCTACGCTGGACGAGATGCACCGCGTGCAGTCCATCGAGGAACGCGAAGCTGCGCGCGTCATAGAGGAACGCCTCGTCGGACACGAGGATGACATCGAAGTCCGCGCGCAATCCCGCCAGCAGCGCAGCCACGCGCCGCGCGCCGCCATGGCGCGGCGGAAACACGGCAAACGGCGTGACCAGCAACAGGCGTGGCCGCGTGGTGGCCGCGTGCGCGCGCAGTCGATAGCTGTAGGCGCTGTCGCGCAACGCAGTCACGTGGCCGTCGGGGTGGGCCAGCGCCGAAGGCGGCAGCGGTTGCGGCGCCCGCAGGTGGCCGATGCGCTGGCGCCATGTGGCCCGGGCGACACGGACCGAGGCAAGTTCGCGTTGGCTGGCACCGGGCAGGGCGCAGAGGCGGTGCATCGACCAGGCGGCGCCATGCGGCGTAAGTCCGTTGCGGGCGTCGAACAGCCAGCGATTGCGCTCGACGATGCGTTCCAGTTCGGTCTCGGTGTAGAAGCGCGAGGTGGTCGCCCGATGCCGGTGCCGCGCGCGCGACGCGGGACAGTACAGCACGCGCCAGCCATCGCGCCACGCCTGCACGCCCCATTCGGCATCCTCCCAGTAGAACGGATCGTAGGCGCGGCTGGCGCGGAGGTAGGTACGCAACGGTCCGCGGCGGAACAGCGCGGCGCCGCCGCTGGCCGCGAGGTGCTCGCGGGGCGCGCCGTCCGCCGGGACATCGGCGTGGAACAGGCGGATGCCGTCGCGATCGGTGAACCAGTCGACGAAGCCCGTCTCCTCGCGCCGGCCATCGGCGGAGCGCTGCTCGATCTGCGAACCGATCGCAAAGACATCGGGCGCGCGCAGTGCCATGACGGCCGCCAGCGCCTGCACGTCGACGACCATGTCGTTGTTGAGCAGGTAGACGCCTTCGTGGCGGGCATGGGCGACGCCGCGTTCGACGGCGCCGGCGAAACCGAGCGGCGCGTCGCTGTGCAGGAACGTCACCTCCGGATGGCGCTGGCGCACCGCCGCATAAGCGGAGAGCGGTGTTCCGTTGACGACCACGATTACTTCGTGGGCTTCATTGACGCGGGCGAGCGCGGCCGTGACCGCGACCAGCGCCTCGTCGAGCATGGCCGGCGCCGCGCGTTCGGGAATGACGATCGACAGGCCGGGCTGCCATGGCGCGGGCGCGCGCCGCTGCCGCCGCGGCATCCACGCCGCGCAGCGATCGGCGACCACGATGGCCAGGTAAAGCGGCATCAACCGCAGCCGCTGCCGCCAGCTCGTTCCCCACATGAGTTCGATTTTCGCACGCCGCCGTGCGTGCGGTGCGGTGGTCAGACGAGCAGCGGGTCCGTTGCGGTCCCGGCCGCGGGGGATGCCCCGTAGGCCATGGCGATGGCCTGGTCGGCGAACATCGCCGCCCACACGTTGGACACCGGTACCCGCGCATCAATGGCGAACGGCACCGAGCCATCGGCGCGAACCTGCGCACGCAACAGGTGCCGCAGTCGCGCCAGCGCGACCCGGTCGGGCATCCACTGCGGCAAGCTGCGCTGGAGCAGGTAGCCGACGCGAAGGGTCTGCGCGATCACGTCGATCCGCTCAGGACCGGCATCGGGGCCATACGAACGCCGGGATTCCGGGAGCGCACCCCGCCGCGTGCGCAGGGCCAGCAGAACTTCGAACGCCGCTGCAAGCCGCGGCAATGCGGCAATTGTACGAGGGTGCTGCGGCCGGCTGAGGATGCCTTCGAACGCATAGAGCTGGGGATGGAGCTCGTGATGTGGCGCGGCGAATGCGCGCTCGAGGCTTGCCACCCACGTCGCTTCCCCGGCCGCCACGACGCGCGGCGCCATGCCGGGCAACGCGGCGGCAGCGACGACACCGGCGCCGGCCTTGGCGAGGAAGCCGCCGCGCCGGGTCGACCATCGTTCCGGCAATGTCGCCTCAGCCGCGGTCAGCGCGAACGCATCGAACATCCCGTCGGCCGCGATCATCGGCTCGAGCGCGTTCGACAGCCCCGTGACGACTGCAGGATCGGGCTCGAGCAATCCGGCGCCTGCGGCAGCGGCGAGGCCCCGCACCACCATCGCCACGTCGAAACAGAAGACGGCACGATTGCGCCAATCGTCAACGCCGTCCGCGAGATGCAGGCGCATCGGCAACGGTTCGCCAAGCGCGAGCCAGGTGGCCAGCCAGCGTTGCGCGGCCGCGGCGCGTGGGGCCGCAGCCGATGCCGCGTCGTTGCCGCGACAGCGCCAGGCCAGCCACTGCAGGTAATAGCCGGTGATCTCCGGGTATCCGTAGGCAGCCTGGCCTTCGCCGTCGATGCTGCCTGCGACTGCGCCGGCATGGCGTCCGGCGCCGATCTGGGCCGGTCCATCGAGGAGCCAGCCGGCGACGCCACCCTCAGGTGGCGGCATTGGGCGCGTCGGAACGCCTGGCGCGATGCCGGTGCTCATGCGGCGGCAGCTTCCGCCATGACTTCGGTCAGCACCTCGACGATGCGTTGGGCAGCATCGCCGGCGCCGAAGGGCGCGTGCCGGTCGAAGGCCAGCCCCGGCCGGCGCGGAGCCGCCAGCATGGTTGTGGCGGCCGCAACGATCGCGTCGTGGTCGATCTCCACCAGCTGCACGAAGCCCGTGGCGACACCTTCCGGCCGCTCGGTGCAACTGCGCGGCACCAGCAGCGGCACGCCGAGGTGCGGAGCTTCTTCCTGGATGCCGCCGGAGTCGCTGATCACCAGTGCGGCCGTTGCCGCCATGGTCACGAAGGCGCGGTATTCCATCGGCGCGACGAGGTCGAAGCGCGGGTGATCCCCCAGGCGGCGGCGCAGGCGCGTGGCAATTCTTGGATTGGGGTGGACCGGCAGCACGAAGCGCAGCGCCGGATGCCGCGCGGCAAGCGTCAGCAGCGCATTGCAGACGATGTCGGCGTTGCCGTCCCAGTTTTCGCGGCGATGCAGCGTGACCAGCACATGCGGCGCCGCCGCCGCGGCGGCCGGGCGCAGCGGTCCCTCCTGCGCGAGCAGCGCGCGCAGGCTGTCGATGCCGGTGTTGCCGACGTGATGAATCACATGCCGCGTCACGCCTTCGTCGAGCAGGTTGCGGCAGGCCGATGCGCTGGGCGCGAAGTGCAGGTCGGCATGGCGCGCGATGCGGCGGCGAAACCACTCTTCGGGAAACGGGTCCGTCACCGTGGGCGCGCGCAGTCCGGCCTCGACGTGGATCAGGGGCACCGCCGCCGCGCGCGCGGCGCGGGCGCCGGCAAATGCCGTCAACGTGTCGCCCTGGACCAGGACCATCGCCGGCCGTGCGTGACGAATGACGCCATCGAGCAGTTGCTCCATGCGCCGCGTGGACGAGACAAGGTTCGGACTGCCGGCGTGCACCGGCAGCGTGATATCGCAGGTGACGCCGAAGCCGTCGAAGGTGCGGTGCACGGCGTCGGCATGTTGACCGCTGTTGACCACGACCGCGTCGAGCTCGCGATGCCCGGCGAGCGCATGCACGATGGGCGCCAGCTTGATGCACTCCGGCCGGGTCCCGGCCACGATCAGGATCGAATGCGCCGAAGCGCCCGGCGGGCGCCTGCCGACGCGCATATGCATCCTGAGCTCCGGCCCCGGAGCGATCTCGCGGTTCGACTCGATTTGCTTCTCCCCCCCAAAGTAATCCCTGGACGGTATCGCGGCGTGCGCCGATTGAATGGGTCTCTGCCGTGACACCGACGATGCATTGGTTCGTGCGCTGCGAAGCATGGTGCGGCAGGGCAATCCTCGCCGCCACGCGTCCGGAATGTAACAAGATGTTACCGGGGGGACAAGCCCTTCCGTCACGGCGCGACCGGCATTATGACAATGGGAAGTGGGCCCGGCTGGATTCGAACCAGCGACCAAGGGATTATGAGGCGCACCCTCATTCAGGATCATTTTTCAAATCAGGCTCTTGCAGCACACGCCAAGATTCAAGAGCAGCCCTGCATACCCTGGAGCGAACTGTACGCAGGCAAGAAGAGTTACGAAATGGCTATGCTGGCATCAACGCGCAGACACTCGATTGCGCCAGTACCCGGGCAGCCGCGCATGATGCGCAACTGCGAATACCACAATGCCATCCGCCTCTGGCCGATAAACGATGGAAAATGGGAAGTTCTTGATGATGACGCGGCGAATAGTTGGTGTTGCCGTCGAACCCGAGAGCGGAAAAGCCAAAGCACGCGCGGTTGCTTCCTCGACGGCGGCAGCGAAACGCACCCCTTGGCCAGGCTGAGCTTGATTGTAGTAGGCGACGTCGGCAAGAAACTCCTCGCGCGCCGGCGCGACAAAACGCGCCCGTTTCACCGCGTATTGCGCCTGGCCTCAGCGAAGACGTTCTCGGCCGAAAAGGCCTGAAGGTCGCCACGATCATAAGCAGCGATACGCTCTTCGATCTCTCGATTCCAGGCGGCTTCCACGTCCGACAGAGGCGGCCCCTGCAATGATTCGAGCAGCACTTCCGCGAGTCGCGCACGGTCGTGTGGCGGGAGCGCGCGCGCCTGTTGTTCAAGCTCCATCAGCGATTCAGCCATGATCCGACCTCCGATTTCCCGCGTCCGCCCATCCTACTGGCGCGGCCTCGCAAGACACCGCAATGTCACAGTCGCGTCGACGCGCTACACATCGAAGGACGGCTTCCAATGCGATTTCCGGCACGACGACACCCCGATACTGGCGCTTTTGCGTATGAAAGAGTCTAGCACTCGAGCCAAATTCCGGCGCCCCTCCCGCCCGCCATCGTGTGGTTGAACCCTGGACGGCGGCCGATCCCTTGCTGCCGGCCGCAATGAAGCTGCCAATGGCCGCAATGCTGGGAATTGCGGTCGTAGCCTCGCGGCTCATCGACTGGCGGTTTCGGCCAAGAGCGGGTGTAGCAGCACACGATACTTGCCGCCTTGTCCCTTGTCGGCCCCGGTGATGCCTACGCTGGCCACCCAGCGGAACCGGAAGTCATCGATGGCCCCCAGGAGCATCGGCCGGATTTCGAGGACGAGCGGTCCCTTGTGCGTGTCGAGCCAATTGAAGCTGTAGGCAATGTTGTCGTTCGCCGTCAGCTCGATGGTCTGCGGGTCCACCAAGGTTTCCCAGATCGCCTCGGGCTGGTTGTCCGGTCCGAACTGGCGAATGGATGTACGAATGCCGTCCTGGTTCACCATCGGATAGCTAGCAAATACTCATCCAGGTTGTCGTAGTTGTTTTTGACGGTCGCGGCGTCGGGATTGCCGTCGGTCAGGGTCAGAAGGCGGGTTTGAGTTGCACGTCTACGAC
>JBKJSU010000235.1:0-4725 GCA_046594415.1 Casimicrobiaceae bacterium
CACGACGAAACGCAGCGCCGATTGCGTATGGCGGTGCGACGGCGCGATTTCGCCCGGCAGGATGAGCTGCAGGCCGGCGTAGAGCGATTGCGTGATGCACGATTGCCCGCGCAGCGCGGGATTTTCGAGGATCAGCACGCGCCGCACGGCCTCCTCGGCCGAGATCAGGCGCCCGGCATCCTGCAGCGGGGGCCACACATCGTGCCATGGCCAGTGCGCCGGCACGCAGGGCGTGGCCGGTTCGCGCGGGACCAGCGCGTGCAGGACCTCCCACAGGGGCGTCAAGCGCAGCGGGCGGATGCGCTCGTAGAAATCGGCCCGCTCGCCGGCAGGCGGCGGTGTGGATGAGGCGGGCTTAATACGAGGAAGCACGGGATACGAGGCCATGGTGCGATTGTTCCCGCACACCGGGGTTCGCGCAAGCGGACTCGCTCCCGCACCTGTCCGGCACCCGGCACTTGAGTACCGGTCGCATCCCGGCTATCGTCCAAGTGTTGTCGCCGGTCATCGATCCTGCATCCACGGACCGCCGGCGATGCTCAGGAGGAACGTCCGCATGGCCATCCAGAAGATAGTGGCATTCGTCGCGGCTTGCGCGATCGGTGCCTTCGTGCACGCGCAAACGCCGGTCCGGGTGATTACCTTTCCCGGCGGCGCCAACCTCCCGCTGTGGGTGGCGCAGGAAAAGGGCTACTTCGCCCGCGAAGGCGTCGCGGTCAAGATCACGCCCACACCCAATTCCGTGGTGCTGGTGCAGAGCCTGATGGCGGGCGAGCAGGACATCGCACTGTCGACCTTCGACAACATCGTCGGGTATCAGGAAGGCCAGGGCGAGGTCGCGCTGACCGAAACGCCGGACTTCATGGCGTTCATGGCATTTTCACGCGGCACCGTGCGGCTGGTGGCCAATCCGGACATCAAGGACATCGCGGACCTGAAGGGCAAGACGCTGGGGGTGGATGCGGTGGCCACCGGCTACTCGCTGGTGCTGATGAAACTCCTGGCCCTCAATGGCTTGCAGGAGGGTGACTACAAGCTCGAGTCGATCGGCGGCACGGCCGTGCGGGCGCGCGCGCTGATGGACAACAAGACGCCGGCCACGATTCTCACCACACCACTCGAATTGCTGCCGGAGTCGCGCGGGTTCAAGCGGCTGGCCAACGTGCTGGACGTGCTGGGGCCGTTCCAGACGATCGTGGGCATGGCGCGGCGGTCGTGGGCGTCCTCGCATCGCGACGCGGTGGTCGGCTTCACCCGCGCCAACGTGGCCGCGCTCGACTGGCTGTTCCAGCCGGAAAATCGCGCCGAAGCGGCGGCGATCTACCGCCAATACCTGCCCGATGCGCCGGAGCAGGCCGCGGCCAACGCCGTCATCGCCCTCACCGGCCCGCGCGAGGGCTTCGTCCGCGACGGCGCACTCGACGCGCAAGGCATGCAGACGGTGCTTAAGATTCGCTCGGAATTCGGCCGGCCGCAAAAGACGCTGACCGATCCCATGCGCTATGTCGACGACAGCTTTTGGCGCGCCGCCGGCGTGCCACGTTAACTGCACCGGTAAACAAGCGGCAACAGGGAGACACCCGCATGGCGAAGAAGAAAGCTCCGGAACCGAAGATCATCCGTCCCGACGACATCGATCCGCACCATCGCTGGGATCGTCCGTTGCCGGCGCCCGGCCACACGCAGGTCGACTTCGAGGAGCGCATCAACTTTCGCCGGCTGCACGACTACCGCCTCGCCCGCACGCGGGCTGCGCTGGCCAACTCGGGCCTGGGCGCACTGCTTTCCTTCGACCAGCACAACATCCGCTACACCACCAGCACCGTGATCGGCGAGTGGGCCCGCGACAAATTGACGCGCTACAGCCTGCTCACCGGCAACGGCGATCCTTACCTCTGGGATTTCGGTTCGGCGGCGCGCCACCACAAATTGCATGCGCCATGGCTGCACCACGATCACTGCCACGCGGGGCTCCTGGGGCTGCGTGGCGCGGTGGGTGGGGATGGCGAGCTGTTCCGCACCGCCGCGCGCGAAATCAAGGCGATCCTCGATGCCGAGGGTGTGGGCAACATGCCGCTCGGCATCGACGTGGTCGAGCCGCCGATGATGCTCGAGTTGCAGAGGCTTGGCATCGAGGTGCGCGACGGCCAGCAGACGATGCTGGCCGCGCGCGAAGTGAAGAACATCGACGAGCTGACGCTGCTCAACATGGCGGCGGCGATGGTGGATGGCGTCTATCAGGACATCGCGGAAGCGCTGAAGCCCGGCGTGAAGGAAAGCGAGATCGTGGCGCTGGCCACGTCGCGCCTGTATGAAATGGGTTCGGACTGCGTCGAGGCGATCAATGCCATCGCAGGCGAGCGCTGCTCGCCGCACCCGCACAACTTCACCGACCGGCTGATCCGCCCGGGCGACCAGGCGTTCTTCGACATCATCCAGTCGTTCATGGGCTATCGCACCTGCTACTACCGCACGTTCAACGTCGGCCGCGCCACCGGTCCGCAGCGCGATGCCTACCGCCGGGCGCGCGAGTGGATGGACCGCGCCATCGACCTCCTGAAACCCGGGGTCAGCTCCGACCACATCGCACGCTCGTTTCCCACCTGCGACGAGATCGGGTTCGGCAGCGAAATGGACGCGTTCGGTCTCAATTTTTGTCATGGGCTCGGCCTTGGCCTGCATGAGCGGCCGCTGGTGTCGCGGTTGAATTCGCTGCGCGAACCCATCGAATTGAAGGTGGGCATGGTGTTCGCCGTCGAGACCTATTGCCCGGCCAGCGATGGGTTCTCCGCGGCGCGCATCGAGGAAGAGGTCGTGCTCACGCCCACCGGCCCGTTGGTGATTTCGCTATATCCGGCGCAGGAATTGCCAATCGCCAATCCGTACTGAATCCTTGAATACTGGAGCAGGAAAGCACATGGCAACAACCAAACCTTCGATCGGCTGGATCGGCATCGGTCGCATGGGTTACGAGATGGCGGGGCGACTGGTCAAGAGCGGTGCCGACGTCACCGTGTGGAACCGCACGCGCGCCAAGGCCGAGCCGCTGGTGCAGTACGGCGCAAAGATCGCCGACAAACTCTCCGATCTCGCCGCCTGCGACGTCGTGTTCGTCATGGTCTCCACGTGGGACGACGTGCGCGAAGTCGTGGCGGGGCCGGACGGCTTGCTGGCGGACCCCAAGCGCGCGCCGAAACTGGTCGTCGAATGTTCGTCGATCTCGCTGGAAGGTTCGGCGGAGCTGCGCGAAATCCTGGGCGCGCGCGGAGTGGCGTTGCTGGCTGCGCCCGTCAGCGGCAATGCCAAGGTGATCAAGGCCGGGCGCCTGTCGTTCGTCTGCTCGGGGCCGAAGGCCGCCTTCGACACGGCGCTGCCGTTGCTGCGGCTGATTGCGCCGTCGGCCAGCTACGTCGGCGAAGGCGAGCTGGCGCGCATCGTCAAGATCTGCCACAACGTGTTCCTGGGGGTGGTCACGCAATCGCTGGCCGAGATCACCGTGCTGGCGGAGAAGGCCGGCGTGCCGCGGCATGCATTCCTCGAATTCATGAACCAGAGCGTGATGGGGTCGACGTTCTCGCGCTACAAGACACCCGCCTTCGTCAACCTCGACTTCAAGGTCACGTTCACGCCCACCCTGCTGCGCAAGGACATGGACCTGGGCCTGGCTGCGGGTCGGCGCTACGAAGTGCCGATGCCGCTGGCGTCGATCACGCGCGACCTGATCCAGACGCTGATCGGCAACGGCATGACCGAGGAAGATTTCGCACAGCTCCTGTTGCTGCAGGCGCAGGCATCCGGGCTCGAGTTGAAGTCGGAGAACGTGCCCGTCAACGACGGCCTGAGCTGACGGTTCGATTCATTTGGCGTGGAGGCTTTGATGAAACTGACGAAAAACATGACCGCGATCCTGCTGCTGCTGGTGGCGGGTGCGGCGTATGCGCAGGGCTATCCAAACAAGCCGGTGAAGATCGTCGTCCCGTTCACGGCAGGCAGCGCCACCGACATCCTGGGCCGCACGATCGGGCAGAAGCTCGCCGAGATGTGGGGCCAGCCGGTGGTGATCGACAACAAGCCGGGCGCGGGCGGCACGATCGGCGCGACCCTCGTCGCGAAGTCGCCACCGGACGGGTACACGCTGCTGGTGCATTCGGCCGCGCAGGCGGTCAACCCGGCCATTTATCCCGCCTTGCAGTACGACACCGAAAAGGATTTCGTCGAAGTCGCGATGCTGGGCGGGCAGCCGAACGTGCTGGTGGTGGGCACCGCCACGGGCTTCAAGACCGTGGCCGACCTGATCGCAGCCGCGAAGAAATCACCAGGTGCGTTGAATTTCGGCTCGGCCGGCATCGGCAGCGGCACGCATATCAATGGTGAGAAATTCAAGCTCGCGGCGGGCATCGATGTCGTGCATATTCCTTACAAGGGCACCCCCGAGGCGCTGACGGAAACGATGACGGCGCGCATCACCTATTTCTTCTCGCCGATCTCGGCGGCGCTGCCCAACGTACGCGAAGGCAAGCTGGTCGCGCTTGGCGTCAGCACCGCAAAGCGCGCCAGCACGCTGCCCAACGTGCCGACGATCGCCGAAGGCGGCTTGCCCGGCTTTGACTACAACCTGTGGGTGGGCATGTTCGCGCCAGCCGGCACGCCCGCCGACATCGTCGACAAGATCAATGCCGACATCGCGCGCGTGGTGCAGATGCCCGACGTGCGCGAACGCATGGC
>JBKJSU010000246.1:0-4378 GCA_046594415.1 Casimicrobiaceae bacterium
GGAGGCCCTGCCCCGGGTGCGCCAGCTCTCGTGCGCGCAGCTGCTCGCCGAGACGATGACGCGCATCTCCAACGAGGAATCGGTGTCGTCGCTCTTCACCGACTGACGCGCAAGCCCAAATCCGCCCACCGGTGGTGCAGTTCTGCCAAATCGGGTTATAATTCAAGGCTTTTTCGCCGCATCCCGTTCCGGGCAAAATCCGCCTGGCACCGTTGCGGCGACATGTCGCCCATCGAGGCAAACTTGAGGCGGACGACCCCGCGCGCCGAAGCAGCACCGGCGCATACGGGAAGGCCGCAGACAACCGGAGTTTTGTATGGCCATCGAATTCACTGCATTCCCGCGCGCCACTGAAGGCCGCGGCGCCTCCCGCCGCATGCGTCGAACCGGCAAGGCCCCTGGCATCGTCTACGGCGGCACCACCGCGCCGACGTCGATCGAACTCGACCACAACGCGCTGTTCCACGCGCTGCGCAACGAAGCGTTCCATGCGTCGGTCCTGACGATGAAGCTCGACGGCGCCGCCACCAAGGTGCTGCTGCGCGACGTTCAGATGCATCCGTTCCGCAACGAAATCCTGCATGTCGATTTCCAGCGCGTCGACGAGAACAAGAAGATCCACATGAAGGTGCCGCTGCACTTCGTGAATGCCGAAGTCTCGCCGGCCGTGAAGACCAGCGGCGCGATCGTCAGCCACGTCATCACCGACGCCGAAATCACCTGCCTGCCGCGCGACCTGCCGGAATTCATCGAGGTCGACCTGACGACGCTCGAAGTCGGGCATTCGATCCACGTTTCGGCGCTGAAGCTTCCCAATGGCGTGACCGTGGTCACGCGTGGCCGCAAGGACCCGGTGGTGGCTACGGCCGTCGTGCCGCGTGCCGCCGTCGAGACCGAGGAAACTGCGGCTGCCGCCGACGCCGCCGCCGCACCGGCCGCTGCCGATGCCAAGGCCGGCGCCGACAAGGCCGGGGACAAGAAAGACGACAAGAAAGACGACAAGAAGGACGACAAGAAGGACGACAAGAAGGACGACAAGAAGAAGTAACCGCGTCGCCTGCGCGTATCGCGACGACAAGGGCCCGCACGTTCACGCGGGCCTTTTTCGTTGCGGCAACCTTTTGAGTTCACGTCGCCATGTCCGCACCCATTCGACTCGTCGCCGGCCTGGGCAATCCCGGGCGCGAATACACCGATACCCGGCATAACGCCGGCTTCTGGTTCGCCGACCTGCTGGCGTCGCGCCTGCGCGCCTCGTTCAGCCACGAGGCGAGATTCGCGGGCGATGTGGCCAAGGCCGGCGATCTGCGGATCGTGAAGCCTTCGACGTTCATGAACCTGTCGGGGCGCGCGGTGGCTGCGCTGGCACACTACTTCGACATCGCGCCCGGCGAAATCCTGGTCGTCCACGACGAGCTCGACCTGAAGGCCGGCGAAATCAAGATGAAATTCGGCGGCGGCCACGCCGGCCACAACGGCCTGCGCGACATCCAGGGACAGCTTGCATCGCCGGACTTCTGGCGCCTGCGCATCGGCATCGGTCATCCGCGCGACTCGGAACTGTCGCGGCAGGAAGTCGTCGACTACGTATTGAAGGCGCCGGGCACCGACGATCGGAGCGGCATCGATGCCGCGCTCGCCCGCGCGCTGGACGCCTGGCCGGACATCGCGGCCGGCGACGTGGAGCGCGCGATGATGACGCTGCACACGCGCGCCGCGAAGTGACCGATTCTCCGCATCAGCTTCTGATCGCACCCATTCGAAAGCCATGACATGAGTCTCAAATGCGGCATCGTGGGCTTGCCCAACGTCGGCAAGTCCACCCTCTTCAATGCGCTGACCAAGGCCGGCATTGCGGCGGAAAACTATCCGTTCTGCACGATCGAGCCCAATGTCGGAATCGTCGAGGTGCCCGATCCGCGCCTCTCCGCGCTGGCCGGCATCGCCAAGCCCGAGCGCGTACTGCCCGCGGTCGTCGAGTTCGTCGATATCGCGGGACTGGTGGCCGGCGCGTCGAAGGGTGAGGGCCTGGGCAACCAGTTTCTCGCCACCATCCGCGAAACCGATGCGATCGCGCATGTGGTTCGCTGCTTCGTGGACGACAACGTCATCCACGTGGCGGGCGGCGTCAATCCCGTCTCGGACATCGAGACCATCAACACCGAACTCGCGCTGGCCGACATGGCCGCGGTGGAAAAACACATCTCGAAGTATGCGAAGGTCGCGCGCTCCGGCGGCGACAAGGAGGCGGCGCGCATCGTCGCGGCGCTGGAGAAGCTGGTGCCGGTGCTGAACGAGGCGCGACCGGCGCGCATGGCCGGCCTCGATGCCGAAGAGCGGGCGGTGGTCCGCCAGTTTTTCCTGCTGACGATGAAACCGCTGATGTACGTGGCCAATGTGGCCGAGCACGGCTTTACCGACAACGCCTTGCTGGAACAGGTGCGTGCCTATGCCGCGAAGGAAGGCGCGCCGGTGGTAGCCGTGTGCGCGTCGATGGAAGCGGAGATCGCCGACCTCGACGGTGACGACAAGGCCGTGTTCCTCGCCGACATGGGCATGACCGAGCCCGGGCTCGACCGCGTGATCCACGCCGCGTATGCGCTGCTGGGACTGGCGACCTACTTCACGGTGGGACCGAAGGAAGTTCGCGCGTGGACGATCCATGTTGGCGACACGGCGCCGCAAGCGGCCGGCGTGATCCACACCGACTTCGAGAAGGGCTTCATCCGCGCCGAAGTGACCGCATACGCCGATTTCATCGCCTGCAAGGGTGAGCACGGCGCCAAGGAGGCGGGCAAGATGCGTCTCGAGGGTAAGGAGTACATCGTGCGCGATGGGGATGTCATGCACTTCCGTTTCAACGTCTGACGTGGCCGCACTGCGCACCGCAGCTTCGTGGTCCGCTTTGGCACTGGCGCTGGTGCTCGGCGCCTGCGCCACGGTGCCGCGGCTCGAGTCGCCGAAGGTGGTCGCCGCCGAGCTGCGCATCGACCGGTTGACCGGGGTCGACGCGCAGTTCACCGTCACGCTGATGCTTGCCAATCCCAATGATCGCGACATCAACGTCAACGCGATCGACGCCGCGGTCCGCATCGAGGACGTCCCGGTGGGCGTGGCGCAGCTGGCAGCCCCGGTGCGGCTCGCGGCACGCGGCGAAGCGTCGGTCGTGCTGACGGTGCGCGCGGGGTTGGCGGATGCGTTGCGTGCGGCAGCGGCGGTGGCCCGGCGCGCCGAAGCCGGCGGTCCATCCACCGCGCGGTATGCCGTGGCGGGCACCGCGGTGCTGGACGGCGGCCTGTCATTGCCCTTCGCGCGCAACGGCGAACTCGCGCTGCCCGCGCGTATGCTGGCGCCCCGATGAAACTCAAGTTCACCAAGATGCACGGGCTCGGCAACGACTTCGTCGTGTTCGACGGCGTGCGCCAGCATGTGGACCTTTCGCCGGCGCAAATCCGCGCGGTGGCCGACCGCCACTTCGGCATCGGCTGCGACCAGGTGCTGCTGGTCGAGCCGGCGCAGGGCGATGCGGACTTCCGCTACCGGATCTTCAATGCCGATGGCGGCGAGGTTGAGCACTGCGGCAACGGCGCGCGCTGCTTCGTCGCGTTCGTCCGCGACCACGGGCTGACGGAAAAGCGCGAGATCCGCGTCGAGACGCGCAATGGCGTCATCGTGCCGCGCTTCGAGGCCAACGGCGACGTGACGGTTGACATGGGCGTCCCGCGGCTCAGGCCGGACGAGGTCCCGTTCATCGGCGGTACCGGCGCGGCAGCGGAGCCGCTGGACGTCGACGGCCGGCAGGTCATGGTCACCGCCGTCTCGATGGGCAATCCCCATGTGGTCCAGGTGGTGGACGATATCGAGCGCGCGCCGGTCGCCACGGAAGGACCGCGGATCGAGCATCATCCGCGCTTCCCGCAGCGGGTGAACGCGGGCTATGTACAGGTGATCGATCGCGCTACCATTGCGCTGCGGGTCTGGGAGCGGGGCGCGGGCGAGACGCTGTCGTGCGGCACGGGGGCCTGTGCCGCCGCGGTGGCGGTGATGCGCCGGGGTCTCGCCGATTCACCGCTGCGCGTGAAGACGCGGGGGGGCGATCTCGTGATCGCGTGGGAGGGCGAAGGCGCGCCGCTGTTCATGGTCGGGCCGGCTGCCACCGTTTTCGAAGGCGAGTGGACGACCTGACGGTTTTCCGCCCGATAACTGCAAGCATTGGAAGAGGGCGCATGGACGCAGCGGCAGTCGCGGATTTCCTGAAGAGCAATCCGCAGTTCTTCGAAGAGTATGCGGATGTGGTGGCCGAGATCTTCGTGCCGCACCCGCACGGCGGTCATGCGATTCCCATTGCGGAGCGGCAGATCCTGACGTTGCGCGAAAA
>JBKJSU010000284.1:0-3013 GCA_046594415.1 Casimicrobiaceae bacterium
CATGATGGTGGTCAACATGGAGGTCGGCATGTGCCATCCGCCGGTGGGTTTGAACCTCTATGTCGCCTCCGGCATCACCAAGATGGGCATCACCGAGCTCACGATCGCCGTGTGGCCATGGCTCGTGACGATGCTGGTCTTCCTCGTCATCGTCACCTATTGGCCCGGGCTGTCCCTCTGGCTGCCGCGCACGCTCGGAATGATGGGCACCTGAACGCGCAGCGTCGAGCCGGACCTCCTACATTTCGCCTCCGGTGACCTGCCCGGGGCCATTTCTCGCTAGAATCGAATCTTTTGGATGGATCCGAAGCATGCGCCTTGCCAAATACGTGAAGTTCCGGGAAGAGAAGTTCGGCGCCGTGCTGTTCGAAACGCGCACCGAGAAAGTGTTCACTTTGAACCCCACCGCCACGGCCGTGGTCCGCGAACTCGAAGCCGGGCGCGACGAGAGTTCGATCGTCGCCATCCTGAAGGAGCGGTTCAACGACATCGACGGTGCGGTCGAGCGCGAAGTGGTGGCGTTCATCGCCGACCTGCGCGACAAGGGCCTGCTCGACGGAACGGTGTCGTGAGCCAGTCGCTGGTCCCGGAAGGCCAAGGCACGCTGACCGAGACGCCCGCATCCACCGAGTCCGGTGACCTGGGCGCGCCGCTGTATGTGGCGTGGCAGATCACCAACGAATGCAACCTCGCGTGCCTGCATTGCATCGAGGAGAGCGGTCCGGGCAAGGCGTTCAAGGACGAATTGACCCGCGACCAGGTTTTTGCCGTGCTCGCGCAACTGCTGGAGCAGGAGGTGCCCTACCTCTCGTTCTCCGGTGGCGAGCCGATGGTGCATCCGCATTTCTTCGACATGGTCGAATTCGTCTGCAACGGAGGCGGCCAGCTCAAGATCGAGACCAACGGCCATTACCTCACGCCGGCCAACTGCGAGCGGCTGGCGCGGCTTAGCGTGAAGGCGGTGCAGGTGAGCTTCGACGGCGCCTCGCGCGAAACTTTCAACAAGATGCGGGTGCGCGGCGAGTTCAACACCGCCGTCGACGGCACCCGCAACCTGCGCGAGGCCGGGGTTCCGATCGAGATCAACTATTCACCCACGCGCTTCAACGTCCACGAGATCGGCGCTGCCGTGGACATGGCTTACCAGATGGGTGCCTACAGCTTCTACACCGGGCGCACGATGTACACCGGCAACGCGGTCAAGACGTGGCACCTGCTGGCGCCGTCCGAGGACGAGTACAAGCTGTTCTTCGAGACGCTGCATGCCAAGACCGAGGAATATCGCGGCCGGATGCGCGTGCACTTTCACGAAATGGGATTGCTCGACGAGCTGCGCTACCGCCTGGTGCACCCGGCGGCGCTGCTGATCGTGCTGCCCAACGGTCTCGTCAAGCTGATCAACGCGTTGCCGTTCATCTGTGGGGACCTGCGCACCGAGTCGCTTACGCAGATCTGGAATAATTTCCAGCGTGCGTGGCTCGACCCGCGGGTGGAACAGTTCGTCAACGACCTGGCGCAGGATCCGAACCGGACGTCCTCGCTGCACCAATGGGTCAGGGTCTGACTACCGCGCCGCATTCGCGCTTCGGCGAGGCGCGCACGCCGCTGCGGCGGTTCCTGCACGTATTGAGCCTCGTGCGGTACCGGTTCTTTCTCTACGCCGGGCTGTTGCCCTACGCGCTGGGCGCGGCGTGGGCCTATGCCATGGCGGGTCGTTTCGATGCGCCGGTGTTCTGGAGCGGTTTGGCTGGCGTCGTGCTGGCCGTCGTCGGCGTCGAGGCCTTCAACGAGTACTTCGATTCGCGGATGGGCACCGATCGCGTGTTCAATCCGGATGACCTGCCACCGATGTCGGACGCGGTGATGTGGCTCGGTGTGGCAGGATTCGTCGGCGCGCTCGCGGTCGGGATCTACCTTACGAGCAAGGGCGGGTGGCCCATCCTGGCCTTCGCGGTGCTGGGTGGCATGGCGGCCATCTTCTACGTTGCGCCACCGATCCGCTGGGCCTACCGCGGGCTGGGGGAGACGGTCATCGCACTGTCGTACGGCCCCTGGATGGTGCTGGGCAGCATGTATCTCCACACCGGCAACGTGTCGTGGGGCGCGCTGTGGGCGTCGCTGGTGCCGGGATTGCTGATCATGGCGCTGGCGGTGGTCAACGCGATTCCCGATTTCCATCAGGACCGCCTGGTTGGCAAGCGCAACCTCGTTGTCCGTATCGGACGCCGTCGCGCCGTCTGGCTCTACCTCGGGCTTGCCACCGGCGGGTTGCTGGCGGCCCTGTCCGGCGTGATCTTCGGCGCATTCCCCGTCACCTGCCTCGGCGTGCTGCTGGCGACGCCGCTGCTGGTCGACAGCGCGCGGCGTGCATTCCCCACCTTCGAGCAGCCGCGGCATTTTGTCGCGGCCATTCGCAGCATCGTGGCGTGCTACGCCGTCGCGGTCTCGCTCTTCATCGTCGGCCTTTTGCTGCGGGCATGGATCTGAGCGCCGCCCCGAACTGGATCGACGGCCTCAAGGCGCCGTTGTTCATCTCGTGGCAGCTCACCCGCGACTGCGACCTCGCATGCCTGCATTGCTGCACCGACTCGGCGCCGGGCAAGCGCATGAAGAACGAGCTTGCTGCCGCCGAGGCAATGGCGGTGGCGCAGGACATCATTCGCAACGACGTTCCCTACGTCATGCTCTGCGGCGGCGAGCCGCTGGTGGTCGAACACTTCTTCGACGTGGTCGAAATGCTCGGCAACGCGCAGGTCCGCCTCAAGATCGAAACCAACGGGCAGCGGTTCGACGGCACGATCGCGCAGCGGCTGGCGCGGCTGCCCATCCGCTCCATCCAGATCAGCCTCGACGGCGACAGCGAGGAGGCCTACGGGCGCCAACGGATCGGTGGATCGCTGGCCAAGGCGCACGCGGCGTGCCGTGCGGTCCGGGCCGCCGACCTGCCGCTCGAGGTCACCTTTGCGCCGACGCGCCTCAACATCCACGAAGCCGGGCAGGTCATCGAGCGCGC
>JBKJSU010000460.1:0-5829 GCA_046594415.1 Casimicrobiaceae bacterium
CGCGCCAGGTACAACGGCGTGCGCGAACGCGGTACCTTGCGCACGAAGTGATCGCGCGCCACGTGGTAGCTGGGATCGAAGCCGAAGAAGTTGAGCTTCATCCGCTCGAGTTCCTCGACGCGATAGGCGAGAAGCAGGTTCATTGATTCGTCGGCCTGGCGGCCTCCCGCGCGCTGACCGGCAGCCGTCCCTGCGTGATTGCGCGTGCCGCTGCGGCACCAACCCGGCGCGGCAGCAGGTAGGGCCAGTATTCGGAACCGTAGAGGTCACGCATGCCCTTGTAATGCGGATTCAGAATCACGCCATCGCGCCAGGCAATGACAGCGCCGGGCACGGCCTGCGGATGGTGGGCGCGCAACCACCCCTCGGGATGCGCGTCGACCAGGTACACGCGCTCGCCGCAAACGTCGTCGAGCACGCCCGCCGCGCCGGTACCGTCTGAACAAGGTAGAGTCACGCGGCAAAAGGAGAATCGACCATGTACCTCGCAATGAACCTGCTTCCGCTCGACGCCCGCCACGTTCGTCCGGGCCCCGCGGCTCGGCTCGCCGTGCTCGCGCTGGCGCTGCTATTGCTGCCGGCGTTTGCCCACGCCCAGGCGGGCGGTACGCCGCCGATCAATCCGCGCCTCGCAAACCTCAATGTCGAGATCTGGCCAGAGTACGATCGCCCCGCCGCACTGGTGATCCTGCGGGGCGCATTGGCGGAGAGCGTGAAGCTGCCGGCCCGGGTGTTGCTGCGGCTGCCCACATCCTCCGGCGGGGCGGCGGCGGTGGCCTATGCCGCGACGGCGGACGGCAACCTGCTCAACTTGAAGTATGAGACCGCGACCACCGGCGAATTCATCACGCTGCAGTTCGAGATGCCGGAGCGGTTCTTCCATGTGGAGTTCTACGAGCCCATTGCCACCACCGCGCCCGCGCGCAGCTTTCGCTATGGGTGGCCCGGCGATCTGGCGGCCGATCGCGTCGCGGTGGTGGTGCAGGAACCGGCTGCGGCAAGCGACGTTACGGTGGAGCCGAAGCTCGATGGCACTTCCACGGGCCAGAACGGGCTGCGCTATCGTTCCGCCGAACTTGGCGCGCTCGAGGCGGGCAAGTCGTTGTCGATCGCCATTCGCTACACCAAGGCCGACGCGCGTCCCTCGGCCGAGATCCTCAAGCCGAAGGTCAACGACCTCCCTGTCGTGGCTGCGGCTGCATCGACGGTGAGTCCGCATGGGGCGGCGGCGGCGACGGCGACGGGCGGATGGCCGGCGTGGGTGGTGCCGCTTGCGGGCCTGATGCTGCTCGGGCTCGCCGGTGGCGCGATGGTACTGTGGCAATGGCGGCGGGCGGCACTGCCGGAGGCGCCGGACGGGCGCGTTTGCGCCCAATGCGGCGCGGCGCAGGCGCCCGGCAATCGCTTCTGCGGCAACTGCGGCGCGAAGGTGCCCTGATCCGGTCGCGATGGCGATGGCGAGCAGTCGCGCGACCGCCCGAGATAGTTTCTTCACCCTCCATCACGCCACAAACCGCCAGCGGTCGACATGCCGCTCAAGGCGTCCGAAGGCAATATCGGTGACGATCGCCAGCAGACCGACCAGCACGGCGCCTTGCAGGATGTAAGCGGTATTGAAGCCGCTGAGTCCGACGATGATCGGCGTGCCCAAGGTCTTCGCACCTACGGTTGACGCAATGGTTGCAGTGCCGATGTTGATGATCACCGACGTGCGCACACCGGCGATGATGACGGGCAATGCCAGCGGCAGATCGACGCGATTGAGAACCTGGATCGCGTTCATGCCGAGCCCCTTGGCCACCTCGCGGGCGGCATGGGGCACCGCTTCGAGACCTGCAATGGTTTGTTGCACGATAGGCAGCAGCCCGTAGAGCGCCAACGCGATCAGCGCCGGTGTTTCGCCAAAACCGATCAGCGGTACCGCCACCGCCAGGACGGCCACGGGAGGAACCGTTTGCCCGATGGCGACGACCGACTCGACCATTGAACGAAACTCCGCACCGGACGGCCGCGTAACAAAGACACCCGCCGCAACGCCTGCCATGATCGAGATACCACTCGATACGGCGACAAGCAGGATGTGGGCAAGCATCAGCGCCGGAAAACTATCCTGTCCAAAGACCGGGCGCTCGAGTGCAGGGAACGCCGCCGCAAACAACGGCCGCAGGCTATCGATCCCGAACGTGAGCAGCACCAGCGCGGTCAGCGCCCATGCCAATGGATCGCGCACCAGCATCCGGAGCACGCCCGGCAGATGAAACGTGTCGGTCATTCGCGCAACTTCACGAGGTCGCTCAGGTGAAGGCAACCAATCGCATGACCATCGCCGTCCACGACCGCAAGCCGTTCGACCTGGCGTGTCACGAATACCGACAGCGCCTCCCGCAAGGTCAACGAATCGGCCACTGGAGCGCCTTCGCCGGATTCACTCCGACGGACGCGGCTCGCGACCGATTGCAGTCCAAGCAGCTTGATGCCAACCTCGCTTCGCCCTACAAAATCGGTCACAAACTCGTTGGCTGGATGCGCGAGGATCTGTAACGGCGTGCCGGACTGCACCAGACGGCCATGGTCGAGCAGGACCACACGGGTGGCGAGGCGCAGCGCCTCGTCGATATCGTGCGTCACCAGCACGATGGTCTTGCCCGATGCGATATGGATGCGCGCCAGTTCCCGTTGCAAAGCGGCGCGCGTGAGCGGGTCGAGCGCGCCGAAGGGTTCATCCATCAACAGCACCTCGGGGTCGCCGGCTAACGCGCGGGCCACGCCCACCCGCTGTTGCTGTCCGCCCGAGAGCTGATGCGGGTACCTGCCGCGAAAGAGTGCCGGATCGAGATCGAGCAGTTGCAGCAGCTCCGTGACCCGATCGCGGATGCGCGCACCGGGCCACTGCAAGAGTTCGGGCACCGTGGCGATGTTCCTCTCGACCGTCCAGTGGGGGAACAGTCCGATCGACTGTATGACGTAGCCCATGCGGCGGCGAATGTCCTCAGGCTTGACACTGCGGATCTCCTGTCCCTCGAAAAGAATGCGCCCGCTGTCGTGTTCGACCAGTCGGTTCATCATTTTCAATGTCGTCGACTTGCCGCAACCCGAGCTGCCGATCAATACGATGAATTCACCCTGTCGCACCGTCAGCGACAGATCGTCAATCGCCTTGGTGCGACCGAAAGCCTTGCTGACATGCCGAAGTTCGAGCATCAACGGGATCGACCCACCATCAAAGTCATGAACCTGAACACGGCGTCCATCGTGATGGCCATGGCGACCACCGGCAACACCCCTAACAGCACCAGATCGAGCGCGCTGCTCAAGAGTCCCTGAAATATGATCGACCCCAACCCTCCCGCACCGATCAAGGCCGCAACGACCGTCAATCCAATCGCTTGCACTGTGGTGATGCGGATCCCCGACAACAGCAGGGGCAGTGCGATCGGCACCTGCACCTTCCAGAAAATCTGGTGCGGGGTGAGTCCCATTCCGGCGGCCGCTTCAATGACGGGCCGCGGCACCTGACCCAATCCCGCGACAGTGCTGCGCACGATGGGTAGCAGCGCGTACAACGTCAATGCGATGACCGCCGGCGCCAGCCCGATACCGCTCAAGCCAAGCTGACCCAGCCACGGCACTGTGGCGGCGAGCAGCGCAAGCGGTGCAATGAGCAGGCCGAACAGCGCGATCGATGGCACCGTCTGGATCATGTTGAGGATCGCAAAGACCGCCGGTGCGAAGCGTTCACTGCGAAACAATGCCCAACCCAGTGGCACGCCGATGAGAAGCGTCGGGACCAATGTCGCGCCGACAATTTGCAAGTGCCGAAACAACGCTGTGTGAAACACTTCCTGCCGGTTCGCGTATTCCTTCAGCAGCGACAGTTGGTCCAGCTTGCCCCACGCCACGAGACCCACGACCAGCGCAACGATGGCGGCTCCCGCCGCGACCCGCCACATCGCGCCAAGCCCGGCTCGCTGCAGCGCGTCGACCACGGCGAGCCAGATCACGACCAGCAACACCCAGAAGGCACCACCCAGAGAAACGCGACTGAGGTTCGGCGCCGCTGCCGAGAGGCGCGTAGCCTCATCGCCGGCAAGCCAGACGAGAGCAACCAGCAACAGTGACCCTGCCAAGGCGACCATCAGGTTGGTACGACACGTCGGACGCATGAAGATGCCGATACAGAGCACCAACATCGGCACCACGATCACGCCGCGCCAGCCATGCATCAGGTCAGTCAGCCCGATTCCGGTGCCGTGCACCAGGCGGTTCGGGGCCAGGGCCACAAACGCCATCCCGAAGGCGGCGCCATTAGCAATGACCACGAGCGTGCCGAGCACGCGGTTCCTGATCAGCGATGGCAACATCACCTTGAAACTTTCATTGTGGGGCAGCAACCACGGCCGTAGCGGCGCCCGCCGTTGTCCCGACTGGTGTTGAGAAACGGGCTGGTGATGGATGGCGCCTACTTGATGAAGCCTTTCGCCTTGAGGTAGGTGGCAGCGACCTGTTTTGCATCCTGCCCTTCGAGCGCGATCTTGGCGTTGAGCGCCTGCAGCGTAGGACCGTCCAGCGACTGGAAAACAGGTGCCAACGCGCTCTGGATTCCGGGATGTCGCGCAAGCACATCCGCCCGAACGACTGGCGTCGGGGCGTAAATCGGCTGCACGCCTTGCGGATCCTCCAGGATGACGAGTCCCAGTGCCGCCAGTGCGCCGTCGGTGCCATAGGCCATCGCCGCGTTGACCCCCGACGTCTGTTCGGCGGCTGCCTTGATCGTCACGGCAGTATCGCCGCCGGCGAGAATGACGATCTGATTCTGGCTGAGTTTGAAGCCATACGCCGTCTGAAAGGCGGGCAATGCGTCGGACCGCTCGACAAATTCTGCCGATGCAGCAAGCTTCAACTTGCCGCCTCGCGCCACCCACTTGCCAAAATCGTCCAGCGACGTGAGCTTATTGGCGGCCGCGACGTCCTTGCGAATGGCGATCGCCCAAGTGTTGTTGGCCGGAGCGGGCTGCAGCCAGACGATCCGGTTCTTCTCCAGATCCAGCGCTTTCACCTTGTCATAGCCGGCCTTGGCATTCTTCCACGCCGGATTCTTTTCATCCGCAAAGAAGAATGCACCATTGCCCGTGTATTCGGGATAGATGTCGATTTCTCCAGCCGTAATCGCGCCGCGGAGGATCTTGGTGGTGCCAAGCTGCACCTTGTTCTCGGTCTTGATCCCGTTCGCTTCAAGCACCTGAATGATCATGTTGCCGAGAAGCGAGCCCTCGGTGTCGATTTTCGAGGCGACCCGGACCGGCGCCTGGGCGAACGCCACCGTGGTCGCGAAGAACAGGGCTGTGAAAACGCCGACAAAGAGGCGCTGCGAATGCAATATTGTCATGGGGACCTCGTTGAGGTGAAACGAGATCGGGCGTTTCGATCCCGTCCGCAGAACGATCTTACCGCGCTCGGGTTGAGGATACGCAAGCGCCACACCGACCGCGACCAACGTCCGCTGCAAGCCGGGCGCGGCGCAGGCACCCGGCAACCGCTACTACGACCACTGCGGCGCGAAGAGGTCCCGCTGACAAGAATCCCAGGGCCGCACTCGTTGTGTGCGTTACCGTACGGACATTTCCAACACCAACGTCAAGACTATACCTTACGCACCGTGCTTGGCGTCAACCATCAGCGGACTACGCTCGCGAGCGCATCGATCGATGCGCGCACAATGTCGAGGTAACCGATCGCCGTTAAAATATTCGCGTATCCTAATCAACCCGATTTTCGAATGAATGGAGCAAACATGACCAAGTTCAAACTGCTTCCCAACCTTGCGCGCCG
>JBKJSU010000567.1:0-2840 GCA_046594415.1 Casimicrobiaceae bacterium
CTTGGATCTCCCCCGCCGCTTCGCCATCCCCCGGTTACCCAGAAAACAGCCCGCCGCAGGGCCCCAGACCACGAGTACCCACACCTATCGGTTGCACATTGTTAAAGAGCGTTCCGCGCTTGTGACTCACTTCAAAACCACGCATTTCCGTTAGAGAATGCGCTTCCCGTTGTCTTGCGCTTGCTCATTGGGGGTTTCGAAGCAGCAGAGAGGTGAAATTATAGGGGTCTTTGCGCGGCATTGCAACACTTGCCACGCACCTTTTGATGACTGGACCATGAAATTTCGGCGGACAATCGGCCGCGCGCACGGAAAAACCCCATCGATCAGTGACATGAACACGCAAGTCCAACCGCTTTGTGAACCGCCCCTGGCGCCCGAGCCCCTCGACATCAGCTTCGAGACCGACGCGCTCTCCTCGCTCGTGCGCATGTTCAACCGTTGTGGCGACGCGTTTCGCGTGCATTCGCCCGCACTGCAGCGCAACGTATGGGTGCTGTCGCACCCCGACCACGTGCGCCACGTGCTGGTGGACCATCACGCCAACTTCACCAAGGGCATCGGCATCGAGCGCGTGGCCATTCTGCTGGGCAACGGGCTGATGACGAGCGAAGGCGACCACTGGCGCCTCCAGCGCAAGATGATCCAGCCCGCCTTTCACCGCCGAATCGTCAGCACGTGGATGCCGCATCTCCACGCGGCCAACGCGCGGCTGGCGAGCCGCTGGGCGGACGCCGCCCGCAGCGGCGCCTCGATCAACGTGACGCAGGAGATGAGCGACGTCACGCTCGACGTGGTGCTGCGCGCACTCTTCGGCGAGGATCTCGCCCGGTTCGATTCGGCCACCGGCGAAAGCCCGTTCGCGATGCTCACCGATGAGACGGCGCGCAACCTCGCCTTCGCGTACAAGTTCCGGCAACTGGGCAAGCTGATCATGGAAGACGTTGCGCGCCGGCGCCGCGACGGCGTGCGCCACAACGACATCGTCTCGATGCTGATCGATGCGCGCGACCGGCAAACCGGCGAACCCATGCCGGACAAGCAATTGCTGGATGAAATTCTGACGCTGATCATCGCCGGCCACGAAACCACGGCCAGCTCGCTCAACTGGTTCTGGTATCTGCTGACGCAGGCGCCGGAGGCACGTGAGCAGCTGCACAGCGAAATCGACGCGGCCGCGCTCGACACACCCACCTACGAGAACCTCGATGCATTGGGGCAGGTCCAACGAACCATCGCCGAGACGCTGCGCCTGTATCCTCCGGGCTGGCTGCTCACTCGCCGCACCATCGCCCCGTCGACCCTCGATGCCTTCCAACTGCCTGCCGCCACCGACGTCCTCGTCTCGCCGTACATCGTGCAGCGGCACCCCGCATTCTGGACGCGTCCCGATGCCTTCGAACCGGATCGCTTCCTGCCGACCGCGCAGCCCCACCACCGCTTTGCCTACCTGCCCTTCGGGCTTGGCCCCCGCGCCTGTATAGGCGAACATCTCGCCTTGATCGAGATGCACACTCACGTCGCCATGCTCGCCCGCCGCTTCGAACTTACGCTGGTCGAAGGCCAGACGGTCGAGATCGAGCCGCAGGTCAACCTGCGCACGCGGCACCCCGTACACATGCGCGTGCGCGAACGCGTGCAATGAACTCCCCATACACCCCGACATGACCGTCCTGCCCACCCTCGCTGCCGCCCTCGATGCCCTTGCCGCAAGTTCCCGCGGCATCCACTACATAGCCGGCGAAAGCAATGCAACGCGCGTGCCATACAGCGAGCTGCGCGGCCGCGCGCTGGGCATCCTGCACTACCTGCAAGCCGCGGGCGCCACGCCGGGCAGCGAGGTCGTCATCCTGGTGGACGGCAGCGCACCGTTCGTCGACACGTTCTGGGCCTGCGTGCTGGGCGGCGTGGTTGCCGTCCCACTGGCACCCGGCAATGCGGACGAGCACAAGGCCAAGCTCTTCCGCGTGCTGGACAAGCTGCGCGCGCCCACGCTTGCCACCGAGCGGCGCATCTTCGACCGCCTGCGCGCCTTCGCCGCCGATGCCGGCCTTGCCGGCACCATCGATCGAATCGAGAAGCGCACGATTTTCCTCGACGAGATCGCGGATGTCGCGCAGCCGGGGCGCATCCATCCCGTCACGCCCGGCGATGCCGCGATGGTCCAGTTCTCGTCCGGCTCCACCAGCGAGCCCAAGGGCGTCGTGCTGACGCACGCCAACCTCATGTCCAACATCGCGGCGATCGCGACCGGCATCGAGGTGCGCACCGGCGATTCAAGCCTGTCCTGGATGCCGCTGACGCACGACATGGGACTCATCGGCTTCCACCTCACGCCACTTTGCTCCGACGTCGATCACTGGCTGATGCCCACGGCGCTCTTCGTGCGCCGGCCGGGCCTCTGGATGACCAAGGCCGCGGAGCATCGCGTGTCCGTTACCTCGTCCCCCAATTTCGGGTATCAGCACTACCTCAAATCGCACGATCCCGCGAAAACGGCAACGCTCGACCTGTCGGCACTGCGGATCATCTTCAATGGCGCGGAACCGATTGCCGCCGACTTGTGCCGCGCGTTCACGACTGCGCTGGCGCCGGCCAGGCTCGATCCCAACGTGATGTTTCCGGTATACGGCCTGGCCGAGGCCAGCCTCGCGGTGACCTTTCCGCAGGTGGGTGCGCCGCTGTCGACAGTGGCATTCGACCGCGCCGCGCTGGGGCCGGGTGATCGCGTGCGCACGCTGGATGCCGCAGCGGCGGGCGCCGTCGAACTGGTCCGCCTCGGCACCCCGGTGGCGGGCTGCGAGATTCGCATTGCCGACGGCGGGGGCCATCCCGTTGCC
>JBKJSU010000139.1:0-12901 GCA_046594415.1 Casimicrobiaceae bacterium
GCGCCCTGCTCGTGCCGGACCAGCACGTGCTTGACCTTGTCCTGATTGAAGATCGCATCGTAGATGTTGAGGACTGCGCCGCCCGGGTAGCCGAAGACGTACTCGACGCCTTCTTCCTGGAGGCAGCGGATCACGATTTCCGCACCGGTGAGTTGCATGATTGACACCCTATGTCGATGAAGTCGGTCCGGCCGCGGACGCGCGTGCGCCGGCCGGGGAACTGCGGGACTGCTCGAAAACATGTCGTGGCAGGGTTGGGCGCACGACCAGCTAAAGCGGTGCTTCGGTAGAAAGCGGCTTCGCCTGGCAATTCCGGCCGCACTCCTTGGGAAGCTCCGCAACGCTTGTGGCATCGCCGGAGGGAGCGCAAACAGCCGTTTTTGCAGTACAGCATCCGGGCCTTTCAGCCCGCAGCCCTCAACATTAGCTGGAACACCCCTTGGTGGTCAAGGATCGGGCACGTGGCCGCCAAGACCAAAGCGGGCCGAATCCCGCGTCTTTTGCTGTAATGCAACATGGACGCCCCGCTCAGGGGTGCCAAGGACCGCGCCGGATTCCGCCCTATAATCGAGCGATTTGCCGCCCTGATCGCCCACACTGGCCTCACCACAGGAAATTTCCGGTTTTCTTGCCGCTGTCGAGCGCCGCGCGTTCAAGCAGGCGTTTTTCGCCACGCGTGACAACGACGGGGCGCTCGACATCGTCCAGGACGCGATGCTCAAATTGGTCGAGAATTACGCCGCCAAGCCGGCGGCAGAGTTGCCGATGCTGTTCCAGCGCATCCTGCAGAACACGATCCACGATCATTTCCGGCGGCAAAAGGTCCGCAATACGTGGACCACCCTGCTCTCGGCGTTCGGCAAAGGGGACGACAAAGACGATGATTACGATCCGCTTGAAACTTTAGCGGCAAAATCGGGTTCAAACGCCAACGCCGATCCGGCGGTGCAGTTCGAACAAGCGCATGTTGTAGGGATGATTGAACAGGCACTGACAAGGCTACCGGCGCGTCAACGCGAAGCGTTCCTGCTGCGTTATTGGGAGGAACTGGACGTGGCGGAGACCGCTGCCGCGATGGGGTGTTCCGAAGGTAGCGTGAAGACCCACTGTTCGCGGGCCGTCCATGCCCTGGCTGAAATGCTCAAAGCTAAGGGATTGCAGCTATGACCGAAGACCAAGCACAATTTGCCAAGAAATTAACGACTTACCTCGATGCGGGTGCCGCTGGGATCAAGTCGGGAACGGCCTACAGGCTGCAGCAGGCCCGGGCCGCGGCCATCGCGCGCCTCGCTGAAGCCGGCTCCTCCGGGGTTCCGCAGTCCCGCTTGGCGCATGCGTTTGCGGGTTCGGCCGGCACGATGGGCCAACCTGGTGCAAGTTTGTGGAAAAGTGGCCGGCTCTGGTTTGGCATCCTGCTGATTGCCGCCGCCGGGTTCGGCTACCAGCAATATCGGGTCTACCAGCAAACGCGCGAGATCGAGGAGATCGATGCCCAGATCCTGACCTCCGACCTGCCCATCGACGCCTATGTCGACCGGGGCTTCCAGACCTGGCTCACGCGGCAACAACCGTGACCCGCACGCTCGTTCTCATACTCGCGCTGGCTCTCCTCCCCGCCCTCACTCCATCCACCGCCCGCGCGCAGATCACGATGGGTTCGCCGTCGTGGTCGGCATTGTCGGCCCAGGAAAAGCAGACCCTGGCGCCGCTGGCCTCCGATTGGGACAACCTCGACGCCCAGCGCAAGCAGAAATGGCGCGGCATCGCGCAGCGCTATTCCAAGATGGGGCCGGACGAGCAGCAGCGCGTCCAGCAGCAGATGCGGTCGTGGTCGCAGCTGTCGCCGCAGGAGCGGCAAGCCGCGCGCGAGCAATACAAGACGCTGAAGCAGCTGCCGCCGGAAAAGAAGGACGACGTGCGCCAGCGCTGGCAGGAGTACCAGCAGCTGCCGCCAGAGCAGAAGCGTGCACTGGCCGCCCGCGCGCCCGCAGTGCCGGCAGCCCCGGGGGCCGCAGGTGCGCCGCGCACACCTGCGCCCGCCGTGACCAAGCCGGCCGCGCCCACAGCGCCGCCGCCCCAGTCGACGCTGCCGGCGTCGACCACGCGACCGTAGTCGTTGCGCCGCTCGGCAGGATTGGGGGCACTGTGACGACGTCCCCGCCGGCCGCGAGCGCGCCGGGACTTCCGCTGGCAAGTCGCGGGCGCCGCTTCGCCGCGTTGACGTACGAAGCGCTGCTGCTGACGGCCATCATCTTCATCGCCGGCTTCCTCGCGCTGCCACTGGTCACGCCGGGCCACGCGGGCACCGCGAACGCACTTGCCATTCCCGACCTGCCGCAACGCGTGGCGCTGTTCTGCATGCTGTTCGGCGTGCTCGCGTGGTACAGCGTCGCCAGTTGGTCCGGCGGTCGGCGCACGTTGCCGATGAAAACCTGGCGCTTGCAACTCGCGATGGCCGATGGCGGACCGGTCACGCGCAAGGCAGCGCTGCTGCGTTTCCTTGCCACATGGATCGGTCCCGTGCTCGCAGTCCTGGCCTATGCGCTGCTGCGCCCCGCCGGGCTTGGCGCGCAAGCCGCCTGGCTCATTGCCTTCAATTTCCTGTGGGCTTTCGTCGATCCGCAGCGCCAGTTCCTGCACGACCGCATCGCCGGCACGCGCATCGTGCAGGCGCCGCCCGCGCGGGCCGCAGTGCGCGCGCCCGCCTGATTCAGCCCGCGCGGACCGGCGCCGGCGGCCGGGCCAGCAGCACGCCGGCCGCGATCAATAGCATGCCGGCCACCGCCTCCCAGCCGAGGGTCTCGCCGAAGAGCACCCACGCCATTGTCGCCGTGACGGGCGGCACGAGGTAGAAGAGCCGGGCCACGCCGGCTGCTGCGCCATGGCGCAGCAGCCAATACAGCAGGCTGATCGCGCCCACCGAAAGCACGACCACCGACCAGCCGAGCGCGAAGAAGAACTCGGGCGTCCACCGGACGGAATGGGGCGCCACCACGAACGCCAATGGCGCAAACACGAGCGCGCACGCGGCGTACTGGATCGCCGCGCCGCTGCGCAGATCGATATGCCCGCAATACCGCTTCTGGTAGAGCGTGCCGACGCTGATGCCCACCAACGCCAGCGCGCAGGGCAGCAGGCCCTGCAGGCTGCCGGCAAAGTCGATCTTGTGCCGGACCACGAGGTAGACGCCGGCCAAGCCGCACAGGAGACCCAGCCATTGCCGCGGCACCACGCGCTCGGACAGGAAACCCCACGCGAGCAACACGGTCAGCACCGGCTGCAGCCCCACCAGCATCGCGGTGGTGCCCGCCGACATCCCGCCGGCGAGCGCGATGAACACGCCACCAAGATAGGTGCCATGCACCAGCAACGCGACCAGCGCGATGTGCACGTATTCGCGCCGCGTGGCCGGCCACGTGGCCTGCGTGCCCCAAGCCACCGCCGCCATCAGCAGCGCGACCAGCGCGAACCGGTAGAACAGGAACTGGAACGGCGGCGCGTACGGCAGGCCGTACTTGGCCGCGATGAAGCCGGTGCTCCACAGGAGCACGAACAGCGCGGGAAAACTGGCGGCGGCGCGCGGGTGCGCGACGACGGGATCAGCGCCTTTCCGGGTGCCCGGCATGATGGGCGGCAGCGAAATGCCGGCGTGCGGCGACCGCCATCAGGGCTTGCTGCGCGCGGCGGCCTGCGCCGGCTTCGCCTTGGCCGCAGCGGGCTTGCGCTGCGACTTGTTGTGGCGCGCCACCCCTTCAACAATTTCGCGTTTGGCCGCTTCGGCTTCGACCCAGCTTGCGATGCGCACCCACTAGCGGGGCTCGAGGTCCTTGTAGTGCTCGAAGAAATGCGCGATCTGGCGGGTGGTGAGTTCGGGCAGGTCGCGCGGCGATTGCACATGGTGATAGAGCGACGACAGCTTGTCGATCGGCACCGCGAGGATCTTGCTGTCGCCGCCGGCCTCGTCGTCCATGTTCAGCATGCCGATCGGGCGGCAGCGCACGACGACACCGGTGATGAGCGGCACCGGCGACAGCACGAGGACATCGCAGGGGTCGCCGTCGTCGGACAACGTCTGCGGGATGTAACCGTAGTTGCACGGGTAATGCATCGCCGTGGACATGAAGCGGTCGACGAACATGGCGCCCGTTTCCTTGTCGACCTCGTACTTGATCGGATCGCCACGCATCGGAATCTCGATGACGACGTTGCAATCGTTCGGAACATCCTTGCCGGCAGGCACACGGTCGAGGCTCATCGCGGGGTCGCTTTAGGAATAGGCGGAATGACGCCTCGTTTATTATAGCGGCTCCACCCCGGCCCATTCGCTCACCGCCCGCCATCCCATGCGGTTCCCCTCATTGCCTGTCCTCGTGCTCGGCCCGCTGCTGGCGGGCGTGGCCACGGCGCAAAGCATGGAGGCGGCGCCGATGGTGACGCCGTTTTCGGCAGCGCGCGCCGGCACCACGCTGCCCGCGGGCTGGGAGCACTTCCGGCTGGGGCCACTCAAGACCCCGACCGTATACCGCTTCGTCGAAGACCAGGGCGTGGTGGTGCTGCAGGCGCACGCCGAAGCGGCGGCCAGCGGCCTCCTGGCGCCCGTTCGTTTCGACATCAACACCTCGCCCATCCTCCACTGGCGCTGGAAGATCGCGAATCTGATCGAAGGTGCGGACAACGCGGTGGCCAGCCGCGAAGACTCGCCGGTGCGCATCATTCTCAACTTCGACGGCGATCGCTCGCGGATGTCGCTGGCGGACCGCGCGTCGTCGGCGCTGGCGAAGCGTGTCACCGGCCGCGAACTGCCGTACGCCGAGCTGATGTACATCTGGTCGAATCGCGCACCGGTCGGCACCGTGATCGCCAATCCGCATACTCATCGCGTCGAGATGGTGGTGGCCAGCAGTGGACCGGCCAACGTCGGCCAGTGGGTCACCGTGCGCCGCAATGTCGTGGACGACTTCCGCCGTGCGTTCAACGAAGCGCCCGGCCTTCTCTTCGAGGTCGGCGTGCTCACCGATACCGACAACACCGGCACCACGGTGGACGCGTGGTATGGCGACATCCGCTTTCTTCCCGCACCCTGAAACATCAAACAGGCATACCACCATGCTCTACTCCCTCGGCAGCCGGCAGGTCGAACTCCGCGGCACCGATCACTACGTGGCGCCGGATGCGACGATCGTCGGCAGCGTCGTGCTCGAAGACAAGGCGTCGGTCTGGTTCGGCGTCGTGATCCGCGCCGACAACGAGCCCATCGTCGTGGGCGCGCGTTCGAACATCCAGGACGGTTCCGTGCTGCATACCGACGAGGGCATTCCGCTCGTCATCGGCGCCGAGGTCACGGTGGGGCACCAGGTGATGCTGCACGGCTGCACGATCGGCGAAGGTTCGCTGATCGGCATCAAGGCCGTGATCCTCAATCGCGCGGTGATCGGCAAGGAATGCCTCATCGGCGCCTGCACGTTGATACCCGAGGGCAAGGTCATTCCCGACCGGTCGCTGGTGATGGGCATTCCCGGCAAGGTGGTGCGCACGCTCACCGATGCAGAGGTCGCCAACCTGCGCGCCGCGGCAGCGCATTACGTCGAGAACGGCCGCCGGTATCGCGCCGGGCTGACGCCGGCATAGCCTGCGCGCCGGGTTGCGCCGTGTCAGCGGCACCCGCGCCGCAACGGCATCAATGCATCGGTGCGCCGCGGTCCGGCGCGGCGTCGCCCTTGAACAGCAGCGTGAGCCCGGTGCCGGGATCGCGATCGGCATGCAGCCCGGGCATCTCGCGGATCGAGTCGACGCGGCAATCGCGCAGCAGGTCGGTCAGCATCTTGACCACGTCGTCGACGCGGTCCTGCGGCAGCAGCGGACACCGGAAGCCCTCGGCCTCGCGCGGATCGAAGGGCGACGACAGCGACAGCCGCACCTCGCCGCCGCCGTCGTCGAGCGGCCCGTGCACGCTCAGCACCGCCTGCGGCTCGCCCACGCTGGCGCGAAGGCGCCGAATGGCGTTGCTGGCAAAGAGCTGGGCGCCCACTTCGCGTTGCGCGACACGGCCCTGCCACACTGCCGATACGAGGCCCTGGGGGGCGCGCGGAAGCGCCAGCACCGACACGCCCGCGGCGCCGATGTCGCGGGCCATGGCCGCCGCAAAGGGGATGCCCCACTTGCCGACCGTAGCGTCGCGCAGTGGGTCGGCGGCAGGCGCGGCCAGCGCAGTGCCGACGAGGAAGCGCAGGTGCACCGTTTCCGTCGCGCTGTTGACCGTGATCGGCGCGGGTTCAAGGGCGGGCGGCGGCGTGGCGGCCGCCGGCATGGCGCGCAGCGCCAGCAGCGCGGGCAGATGTTCCAGCGCGAGCGCAGCGGCCGCGACCAGCGCGTTGCCCAGCGCGAAATTCTCGTTGCCGGCAAGCGCGCGATGTTCGCGCAGGATGGCGACCTTGCCAGCGATGTCGTCGACCACGCCAGGCAACGCGACCGGCGCCACCGGCTTGCCATCGGCGGCGGTGACGATGACCACGGGTATGGCGAACAGCGTCATGCGCAGCGCCGCATCCGTGGCGACGGCCCGTTCCCGCTCCGCCAGCAGGCGCCACAGGTGCCGATGCACTGCGGCCGAGGGAACGCCGTCGAAGAGCTGCGCCAGTGCAATGCCATCGCCGGTCAGCAGCGCGTCGAGCGCGGCGCCCAGCTGCGCGTCGATGCGGACAGCGGCGTCGCCCGTCGGCGCACCAAGCCGCTCGTCCGTCAGCGCGAAGAGTCGGGCAAACGGCGCAGGCGCGGCGGCGTGTGGATACCGGCGGGGATCGAGCATCGGGAATGGGCTGGCGGACTGGCGGTGACGGGTGACCACGAGCGGTCACGCCAGCCGCCATTTTCGCACGCGGCGCCGGTCACGTGCTGCGACAACGCAGTGCTGCGCGCCGCGTCAGCGCACCAGGCAGAACGGACCGTCGCCCAGTGTTTCGGGCGCGAACCAGGCGCGATACAGACCCAGCAGCGCAAACGCGCCGACGATGGCGGCGGCACCGTAGCGCAGCGCGGCGTTGTTCAGCCATCGCTGCAGGCGCCCCATGAGCCAGCCGGCCGCCAGCAGGTTGGGCAGCGTCCCGACGCCGAACGCGAGCATCACCAGCGCCCCATCGCCGGCACTCCCGGCCAGCAGGGCCACGGGCAAGACGCCGTAGATGAGCGCGCAGGGGGTGAGCCCCCAGACCACCCCGAGCGCGTAGCTCGACAGAAGGCCGTCCGTGCGCGTGATCCGGACGACGATCGGCAGGAAGCGCCGGAACAACGCGAGGCCGGCCCGCTCGAGCGGGACCAACGTCAACCCACGCACGGCGATGGAAAGCGCGAGGACCAGCAGCAACAGGTTGGCCGCGACATAGAGGCCCCGCTGCACCGGCGCCAACGCCAGCGCGAAGGCGGCGCCTCCCGCAGCGCCGGCCAGCGCCCCCAGCACCACATAGGTGGACACACGACCGGCTTGGCTCAGCCACTGCCGCCGGCGCAGCCGCGCCGCGGGCAGGAGCGGGCGCGTGGCATCGGGCCGGCCGGCGATGGCAATCCAGCCGCCGCACATGGCGAGGCAATGCACACCCCCCAGGAGCCCGGCCAGGAAGGCCCCGATGAGCGCCGACTGCGGCATCAGGGACAGGCCGCCTTCGGCATGGGGGGACGGTACGGCTTCGCGCCGGGCCCGGAGACGTGCAGATGCGCAATGCGCCCGATGGCGCTAGACTGCCGTCGCGCGCGCCCTCTCACATCCGCCCTGGCGTCCACTGCATTCCCTGCCTCTTCGCAATGACCGAACCTGTCCGCCTCACCATCGTTGCCCAGCACACCGTTTCGCTTGAGGCGCTGCGCACCCACTGCGCCGACTGCGGCATGCGCGAATTGTGCCTGCCGGTGGGACTGACGCCTGCGGAAGTCGACGCACTCGATGCCATTGTGCGCAAGCGCGTCAAGGTGCGCAAAGGGGAAGCCCTGTTTCGCGATGGCGCCGCCTTTGCCGCGTTGTTCGCCGTGCGTGTAGGCTCGTTCAAGACCACGGTGGAGACCGACGACGGCCGCGACCAGATCGCAGGCTATCACCTTCCCGGCGACATCCTCGGCCTGGACGGCGTGGGCAACGACCGCCATTCCAGCGAAGCGGTCGCGCTCGAGAACAGCGAAGTCTGCGTGATTCCGTTCGACCAGCTGGAGAGCGTCGCCCGCCGGCTGCCCTCGTTGCAGCACAACCTGCATCGCATTCTCGGCCGCGAAATCAGCGCCGACCATCGCTTGCTGCTGCTGCTCGGCAGCATGCGCGCCGAAGAACGCCTGGCGGCGTTCCTGCTGAGCCTGTCGGAGCGCTACGCCCGCCTCGGATACTCGTCCACCGAGTTCGTGCTGCGGATGACCCGCGACGAGATCGGCCGCTACCTTGGACTGAAGCTGGAAACCGTGAGCAGGCTCTTCTCGCGCTTTGCCGCCGAAGGCCTCATCAAGGTCCGTGGCCGCAGCGTGCAGATTGTCGACATCCCGACGTTGCGGCAATTGATCGGGACGCGCTAGCGGTCCGTGTCGCGCGCCGCGCCCGGGCCGTTGCGCCGCGGCGCCCGCTCGAGAAACAGCGTCAGCGCCGACGACGCGATGCCAAGCCCCCAGAAGCCGAAGAAGCCCAGCGTGTAGATCGCCTGGCGCGACCAGGCGAGCGGCGCGCCGAAGAAATGCAGTTCGAACGGATCGAAGATCGAGAAGAACACAAGCTCGGCCACGCCGGCGACGAGAAATGCCGGCCAGATGATCCACATCGACAGCCTGCCTCTTGTTTCGTCGTCATCCATCGTCGCAGTCCTCTGGTGATCCATGTCCCCGTGAGCGGTCAGCGCGGCGCTTCGGCGGTGATCCGCACCGCGCGCAATTCACCTTTGACTTCCACCGTCGGCAGCCGCCAGTCGTTCGCCTCGACGCCGACGCGCCAGCGGCCGGGCGGCAACACGCCGGCCGATCCACGGTATACGCCGTCGGGCCCGCGCGGCAGGTCGATCCGGCGATCGGCGCCGGCGCGCGTGGGGTGCAGCAACGTGAGGCGCACCTGCGCCGGTGCGGCGTCGAGACCCACGACGGTTGACGTGAGCGCCACCTGCGCGGCGCCCGTCGCGTCCAGATCGACGACTGCAACGAGGCCAAGTGCAGCGGCGCGTTCGCTGCGCTCGAGCACGCGATTGATGCCGAGCCCGCGCTTGTAATAATCGTCGGCCACCAGTCCGTCATTGCTCGAAATGGCGAGCCACAGCGTGACGAAACCGGCCACCACGACAATGGCCGGGCCCGCCATCAACAACCACGGCCAGCGCTGGCGATACCAGGGCGCCGGAGCACGCAGCGCGATGGTCGTCATGGCCGCGGCAGGATGAAGGTCGAACCTTCGCGCCGCTGCATTGGCGCGTCCCCGCCCGCCTCGACGATCAGTTCGATACGGTGGGTGCCCGGTGCCGCAGCCTCGGCGGGCGCTTCGACCCGGAGGGGCACGAGGCGCGTGGTGGCCGGGCCCACATCAATGGACTGGGGGGCGCCGGCGATGGCGATGCCCGGCAGACCCTCCACTCGCAGCGTGAAGCGTTGCGGTCGCTCGGATGTGTTCATGATCTGCACCTTGTAGACATTCTCGACGATGCCCGGGCGGGCCTCGCGTGCCAGCGCGCCGCGGTCGCGGATCACATCCACCTTGAGCGGATTCTTGAGCGCAAGCGAAATGCCCGCCGCCGCCGCGATGGCCGTGAGCAGGCCTGCGTACAGCAGCGTGCGCGGACGCAGCACGCGCTTGCGAATTTCCTTGCTCGACCACCCCTGCGCCAGCGAATTCTGCGACGCATAGCGGATCAACCCGCGCGGGTAGCCCATCTTGTCCATGACCTGGTCGCAGCCGTCGACGCAGGCGGCACAACCGATGCATTCGTATTGCAGCCCATCGCGGATGTCGATTCCGGTGGGACAGACCTGCACGCAGATGCTGCAGTCGATGCAGTCGCCAAGGCCCAGGGCACGCGGGTCGGCCTTGCGGCTGCGGGCGCCGCGCGGATCGCCGCGCTTCTCGTCATACGCGATGATGAGCGTGTCCTGGTCGAACATCACCGACTGGAACCGGGCGTACGGGCACATGTACTTGCACACCTGCTCGCGCATCCACCCCGCGTTGCCGTAGGTGGCGAATGCATAGAACAGGGCCCAGAACGCCTCCCACGGACCCAGGCGGCCCGGAATGGCGAACAGCAATTCGCGGATTGGCGTGAAGTACCCGACAAAGGTGATGCCGGTCCACAGCGACAGCGCGATCCAGACCGCGTGCTTCAGGCCCTTCTTGGCGACCTTGCGGGCATTGAGCGACTCGGCATCGAGCCGGATGCGGGCCAGCCGGTCGCCTTCGATCTTGCGCTCGATCCACAGGAATATTTCGGTATAGACCGTCTGCGGGCAGGCGAAGCCGCACCAGACCCGCCCCGCGATCGCGGTGAACAGGAACAGCGAGAACGCCGACAGGATGAGCAGCACTGTCAGGTAGACGACATCCTGCGGCCAGAACACCAGCCCGAAGATATAGAACTTGCGCTCGCCCATGTCGAACAGCACGGCCTGGCGCCCGCTCCACATGAGCCACGGCGTGCCGTAGAACACGAGCTGGGTGACCACGACGAACGCAACCCGCCAGCGCGCGAAAATGCCGCTGACGGCGCGCGGGTAGATCTTGCGGCGGATTTCGTAGAGCCCGACCTCATCCGGCTCCTCCGCGGGGCGAATGGGGATGGTGCGTGCCGGCGTCGCCTTCACGCCAAGGCGTTGCGCGCGCAGGCGCGCACCGGCAATGGCGAATGATCGGCGTATCGGATCACTTCGCGGGCGCCTTGTTCGACAGGCCCCAGACATACGCCGCCACTACGCGGATCTGCGCGGGCGTCAGCTGGTTTTCGAACGCAGGCATGGCGTTGGTTCCCGCGGCGGGATCGATGTTATGCCCCTTGGTGATGCCCTCCACGATCGTGCGCTCGGAACTGCCGTAGAGCCAGATCGCGTCGGTCAGGTTGGGCGCGCCGAGTGCCTGCGTGCCCTTGCCGTCGCCGCCATGGCATGCCGCGCAGTTTTGCGCAAAGAGCGGCTTGCCGACCTGCGCGCGCAGGTTGTCGTGGGGAAGCCCGCTGAACGAGCGCACATAGGCTGCGACATCGCGCACGCCCTCGGGTCCCAGCACGGCGCCGAACGCGGGCATCACGCCCATGCGGCCCTTGGTGAGCGTCTGGACGATCGTCTCCGGCGTGCCGCCGTAGAGCCAGTCGCTGTCGCGCAGGCTGGGAAAGCCGCGGGCGCCGCCGGCATCGGAGCCGTGGCATTGCGAGCAATACGTGAGAAAGAGCCGCTCGCCCGTTTCGCGCGCGGCGGGATCGCGGGCGATCGCTTCGATGTTCATCGCATCGTATTTGGCATACAGCGGCGCAAGGCGCGCATCGAAGGACTTGCGTTCCTGCTCGTAGGCGCCGGATGAACTCCACCCGAGGACGCCCTGGAACGAGCCGAGCCCCGGATACAGCACCAGGTACACGATGGCGAACACGATCGTGATCCAGAAGAGGTTCGACCACCATTTGGGCAGCGGATTGTTGTATTCCTCGAGGTCGTCGTCCCACACGTGGCCGGTGACCGATACCTTGCCCTTCTCCGCGCCGGCGAGATTCTTCACCTTGATGCGGTTGGTGGACCACAGGAGCCACGCAGTGCCGAGGATCGAGACGATCGTGACCACGATCACCCAGACGTTCCAGAATTCCGAGGTGAACATGGTCATTGCGCGGACCCCCGGCCGGCTTCGCTGCGGATCGGTGCCGGCCCGTCGTCGGGCAGCGCGAACGGCGCGTTGGCGGCCTCGCTGAACGCGGCCTTGCGCCGGCGGCTGTAGGCCCACGTGACGATGCCGAGAAAGGTGATCAGGGGAATCACCGTCGAAATGATGCCGACCAGGGTGGATGAGTCCATGGCTACCTCGCATTCTTCATCGTGAGCCCAAGGTTCTGCAGATACGCGATCAGCGCATCCTGTTCCGTGCGGTTGGCGACCGCAGCCTGCGCCTGCGCGATGTCGGCATCGGTGTAGGGCACGCCGAGCGTGCGCAACGTGCGCATCTTGGCTTCAATGTCCGCGGCGTTCGCCGGGGACGTGGCCAGCCACGGATAACCGGGCATGTTCGACTCCGGCACGACGTCGCGCGGGTTGTTGAGGTGAACACGGTGCCACTCGTCGGAATAGCGGCTGCCCACGCGGGCGAGATCCGGGCCGGTGCGCTTGCTGCCCCAGAGGAAGGGCCGGTCATAGACGAACTCGCCGGCGACCGAGTAGGGGCCGTAGCGCTCGGTCTCCGCGCGGAACGGACGGATCATCTGCGAATGGCAGTTGTTGCAGCCTTCGCGGATGTAGAGGTCGCGGCCCGTCAGCTGCAATGCCGTGTACGGCATCAGGCCGCGCACCGGCTGCGTGATCGAGTTCTGGAAGTAGAGCGGGACGATCTGCACCAGCCCCGCCACGCTGACCACGAGCAGGACCAGCACGATGAACCACGGGAGGTTCTGTTCGACGTATTCCTGATTCAGTTTCATTCGCGGCTCCGTCTCACGCGTGCGCCGGCGCGGTACCGGCCGGCGGAATCGGCGCATCGTAGGGTTTGGCACCCGCGATCGTGCGGATCGTGTTGTACGCCATCAGCAGCATGCCGGAGAAGAACAAGAGGCCCCCGACCAGCCGGATCGCATAGAACGGATAGGTTGCCTTGACGCTTTCGACGAACGCGTAGGTGAGCGTGCCGTCGGCATTGGTGGCGCGCCACATGAGGCCCTGCATCACGCCGGCGATCCACATGGCCGCGATGTAGAGCACGACGCCG